>QMVU01000044.1 GCA_003661265.1 Thermoproteota archaeon
GGAAGGAATTGGAAACCTCTTGGCTGAGGGGGTGAAGAGGGCGGCTGAGAAAATAGGGAAAGGGGCTGAGAAATACGCAATTCACGTGAAGGGGCTTGAAGTTTCTGGCCAGGACGGAAGGGCACATAGGTCCGCTGGACTAACCCATGCGACTGCGGCAAGGGGAGCAGACCATCTAAGATCTCTCGTCACAGTAGATCAGCTTGGATACGAGGAAGTTGCTGCAGAGAGGTTTGGTAAGGACAAGCTTCCCGGGATATGCGATGGACAGAGCGAGGAGCATAAGGCTTTGGCAGTCAAGGTCATTGAGGACGTTTATGCAGTCAGGGATGCGATGATAGTCTGTTGGTACTCGGTCTCTTGGCCTCCAATCTTCTGGATAGACGACTTCGCAAAGGTCCTAAAGCTCGTTACCGGCTACGAGGGATTTGCTGACCCAGACAAGCTTATGATGATGGGGGAGAGGATCGTAAACTTGAAAAGAGCTTTCAACGTTAGGGAGGGAATAAGGAGGAAGGACGACACGTTGCCTGAGAGGTTCACAGAGGAGCCCATGCCTTCGGGGCCAGCAAAGGGACAGGTGGTGGACTTGGAGAGGATGCTTAATGAGTACTATCAGCTGAGGAATTGGGACCTGGAGACGGGCATTCCAAAGAAGGAGACTTTCGAGAGGCTTGGGATGCTTGACATAGCTGAAGAGCTTGAGAAGTCTGGAGTTAGGCTCCCCTAAAGGTGCTCTTATGGAAGCTGACCTCGTAGTGAAGGGAGGAAAACTAGTAACTCCAAAGGAAGTCATAGAGGCAGGAGTAGCTGTAAAAGATGGCAAGATAGTTAAGATAGCTAAAGAACCAGGTTTGCCTGAGGCTGGGGAGGTCGTAAAGGCTGACGGTAAGGTGATCATTCCAGGAGTTATAGACGCCCACTGTCACATTCACGACCCTGATTACACTTATAGGGAGGACTTCGAATCAGGAAGCAAAGCTGCGGCAGCAGGAGGTGTCACGGTGCTCATAGACATGCCTCTCGTCCTAACAGTCCTATCTGACATGATAAAAAGGAAGATAGAGGAGGGTGAGAGGACTTCCGTTGTGGATTTCAGCTTTCACGCTGGAATGATGAAGCCTGAGTACTTGGGGGAGATACCTGCCATAGCTTCATTGGGTGTGAAGTCTTTCAAGCTCTTCACGACCCAGCCCTTTAAAGTCGATTGGGAAGGGGTCAGGAGCATAGTTGGAGAGGTTTCGAAGGTGAATGGCGTCACAGTTGTACACGCAGAGGACGACGAGGTGATATCTGAGTGGGTTAGGAGGGTAAAGGAAGAGGAGGGGAGGAAGGACGTCCTTGCCCACTTCGATTCCCGTCCAGCGGAGGCAGAAGGAGAAGCCATAAGGAAGCTCATCGAAATAAGCGAGGAGATGGGAGGGCACATCCACATAGCCCATATGACCACAACGGTGGGGACTGTCTTGGTGAGAGATGCTAAGAGAAGGGGGATAAGCGTGACTGCGGAAACTTGTCCACAGTACCTTGTCTTCACTAGAAGAGATATTGAGCGTTTAGGACCTTACCTTAAGATGACTCCTCCCCTCAGAACAAGGGATGACGTTATTTCTCTCTGGAAGGGTCTTGCAGACGGAACTATAGACATGGTAGTGACGGATCATGCTCCGGGAACTAGGGAGGAGAAGGAGGTTGGTTGGAAGGACATTTGGAAAGCATGGGGTGGGATTCCCGGTGTCGAGACCCTACTCCCCATCATGCTGAGCGAAGGCGTAAACAAAGGGAGGATCACGCCCATGAAGCTAGTAGAGGTTATGTGCCAGAGGCCTGCGGAGGTCTTCGGCCTTTATCCGAGGAAGGGAACTTTAAAGGAGGGCTCCGACGGAGACCTCGTCATTGTTGACATGAAGAAGGAGGTCACGATAAGGGCTGGGATCCTTCACTACAAGGTCGGCTGGACCCCTTACGAGGGTATGAAGGTTGTAGGCTACCCTGAAGAAACCATCATCAGGGGTAAGGTTGTTGCAGAAGATGGCGAAATCCTCGCAAAACCTGGGTACGGGAGGTTCGTGGCAATGACACGATGATTTGACAAATTCACCATCTATGAATGAGTAAATGGATTGCCAAACCTTGAGAAACCTGCACACATCAAGACGAAGGAGGCTAACCAAACACATGAACCATACCTTATTCTAATTAAACAGAGCATAAAGAGGAAGGCAAGCCTTTTTGGCCCTCGAATAAGATAGAAGATAGAGCTATTCTCCTTGCTGCCTCTTATTTTTGTGCTCTAAAAACCTTCATACTTGGATCACATCTTCTTCAGTACCTTAATGTTCACTAGCGCGCTCAAGAACCCGATTGCATCCAGTAGGGCCCTGCTTTCCTCCTCCAAATAGGCTAGTTGCTTTCCCTTTTTCCTCTGTTAAGCACTTCATCTCAGCGAGTTGCCACTCATTGAGCCTGATCCTCTCCTTTATCAACTGCCTCCTCAGAATGAGTTCGAGTTCTTTGGCGGCGTAAGTCTTTAGGGACATTGATGTCCTTACGCGCGAGTTAATTCTTGAGGAGGCCTTAGAGTGGGAGAAGAACCATCCTCCCGTCTGGCCTTGGATAGCTTCCTTAGATGGGCTTGCGGCTGCAGGATATTCTGCTGAAAATAAAGCAGCAATTTATTAGAATAAACTATTCTACGTGTTTCTATCCTTCTTGAGCCTCTTCTCGATTTCCTCAGCTACTCTAACATATCCCCTCTTCTTTAAATCCTCAACTGCTGTCAACGGATAGCCGAGCTTCCAGTTTAGCTTTGTATAGGGTATGATGGCCATAACCCCGAATAGCAGAGGTTGTAGTTCACTAAAGAGGTTTTTAGGGACATAAGCAACCAAGACGTCCCTGATCTCCACAAGAACCCTCCTCATAAGGCTTGTGCTGGTTCCCCTATCTATGCCAACTATGGCTACGTTTCTCACTGCCAACTTTTTCCCTCTCTTATAGGCTGACTCTAGAAGAGCATCATCAATCCACAGCTCAATCCTTTCACCCTGTATCAACAACTCTGGAGCCTCTTTTCTAGAAAGCGAGAAGGATAGTATGCTCCAGGCCCTTTTGCCAAGGGCCGTAAGCGAGTATCCTTGGTTTGTCCTTATAACAATACCTTGGAGTCTCTTAAGATGAAACGAAAGAGTACTAGATTCTACCCCAGTTGCCCTCAACAGCTCCGAGTAGGGAAGCTCTCCTCTCACCCCAAGGACTTCTATTATCCTTCTCCTCACTTCATGGCTCAGCGCTTCAAATACCCTGTCCAACAATACGGGCACCTAACTCCAGTTGACAAGTTTGTAGGCTCCGCTTTACCTATATGCTATACAGATCTCTTAAATCCTCCAAACTCAAACTAAATTTGTGACGTCATCGTACCCAGCTGTAGAATCAATCCAGCTCGTCAAGTTTTATGGTAATATTATGGCCCTTGCCGGAGTGTCACTTGAGGTACCTCAGGAGACATTGTTTTGCCTTGTTGGACCGAACGGAGCTGGAAAAACGACTTTCATAAGGATTGCTTCCACCCAGCTCCTTCCATCTTCTGGTAACATATTCGTAATGGGATACGATGCCATCAAAGAGCCTGAAAAGGTAAGAAGACTAGTCTCAGTAATGCCTCAGGAAGGAAACGCTGGAAGAATTCTGTCTGCTTGGGAGAACATCTATTACTACCTTTTAGCTAGAGGTATGGAAAGAGGCGAAGCTAGAGACCAAACCAGGAGAACCATGGAGGCCTTGGGGCTTTGGGAGATTAAGGACTCCTTAACCATGAAACTCTCAGGAGGATTCAGGAGGAGGGTCTTGGCAGCTATGGCATTGGCTTCAGGGGCGGATGTGGTGTTCTTGGACGAGCCGACAGCTGGCTTGGACCCAATAGCTAGGAGGGAGTTCTGGGGATACATAAGGGGGATGGTGAGGGAGGGCCAGACCATCATATTTTCTACCCACATGCTTAATGAGGCGGAGCAGGTCTCGGATTTTGTTACTATGATAACGAGGGGTAGAATTGTTTTTAAAGGAACTCCCTCCGAAGCTAAGAAACTCGTTAAGTCTTCCTACAGGGTAGTACTAAAGGGAAGGGTGAGTCCATCCATTCTCGAGGGGAAGGAGCACAGGACACATGGTGACATGGTCTACGTTTATTGTGAGGAGGAGGAAGCTGTCAGCATAGTGGAAAGAGCGATAAGGGAGGGAATTGAGGCAACAGTTAGACCTGTTGGGCTTGAAGATGCCTTTGTCAAGGTGATGGAAGGAGATGCTCAAGTTCCTTAGACAAACCTGGTCTATAGCCCTTATGACGATAATTCCAGTTCTAAGAGTGAAAAGTTTCTTCCTACAGCTCCCAATCTTAGCCATTCTTCCGCTTTACTTTATCTTGATGTTTGGAGGAGATCGAAGCTCAATTCTTCATGCCCTGGCAGGCGGCATTGTGACCAGCTCAACTTTTTTAGGCTTGGGTCTAATGCAGGACTTCGTCTATGAAAAACACTATTATAAGCTGGTGGACATGCTGGTAGCTTCTCCTCTCCCTCCATTGGCATACGTATTAGGGAAGCTTCTGGGAAGCCTTTTGTTATCTCTGCCTTCCTCAGCACCTTTAATGCTACTTTTAGCTCACATAGTGGGATATCAAAGGATCGTTATAATCTCCTTCCTAGCTTTGATGCTCTTAGGAACCTTAATGGGTTGCATTTCATTCACAATGGCCACTCTAATGGCTACGGTTAAAGAGGTCGGAGCACTCCCAAGCCTGTTAGGAGTTGTGCTTCTATACTTACCGCCAGTTTATTACCCGTGTGAGTCGCTCCCTCTCTTCATTAGAGGGGTGGCTAAGGCTATTCCAACGGTGACAGCTGCTGAGATAATAAAGCATTACTCTTGGATCTCAAGGGTAAGCCAGCAAGGCATTTTATTGAGATGGATCTATCTAACATGCGTTACTTTAGCGCTAGCAGTGTTATCTATCAAGATCTCAAGGTGGAGGGAACCATAAAGTCCGAAAAGCTAAATCTGCTCCGGATTATGCGCAATTATAGTGTGCATAAAAGTCTGAATTAATGCTAGATTTTGGAGACTGAAGGTTCATCCGAGCTCGATGGCACGCTTTAAAATCGGTTGGTAAACCAGATTTGCAAGAGTTCCCTTGAGCAAGAAGTCAAGGGTTATCATTGCCAATGCAAGGTAAAGCTGCTTCTTGACCTGTTTTCCATCGAAACTCGCACCAAGGAGCCTTGAGAAGAATGGAATCGAAAGAACAACCCCCAAGTTGACGTAACCTATGACCCTAAGGATTGCGTAAATTGGCCAACCCAAGAGAATAGGGGCCCACGTCATCCCAGCTTTGGAGTGGATGAACAGACATCCAACGTAATAATTCATGTAGTTAAGGAGAAAGGATCCAAGGAAAAGACCAAGGAATCCGGCTGAAACAAAGCAGAGGATTGAGAACAACCCAAGCTCCGTTAATTTCGGGATCATGAAAAGGCTAGGGTCTCCCTCTGGACCCGCTCCCGTTCTTATCCACCTGAACATTTCCTGTTTGTACGAGTTCCCCTTAAGTATGAGCTCTCCAATTTCCTCCCCCAGAGACATTGTGATGAGTATTAGGGTAAGTGACGACGAGAGGGCCCACATCAGCACGTGATATGCTGCGTCCCAGTTTCTTCCCTCCTTAAGATCTAGGTAGTAAAGGGGATAGATCATCAGGGTCATGGCTAGAGGAAAGGCTAATCTAGAAATTTTTGAAAGGATAAGGCCAATCAAGATTGACAATATTCCTAAGATAAAGGCGAGGAGGTATCCCCTCCAGTCCCTCACATGAATCTTAAACCTATCTGGCTTAAGCATTTCTCAAAGGGTACAAACCTACTTTATAAACTCTAATAGCTGCTCTCATGGAATTTCAGTCATTCACCAATGGTCATGTGAATTTAGCGAGGCAACTTAGGAATTGATTTCCGTTTTATCTATTGTTGGACGAAGGCTTGCACCCATCCCTTATCTCTTTATAACTTTTTACCGATTTCGTCCTGAAAGAAAGGAGGGGAGCAAAAATAGAAATACATTGGCAGTATTCCACTGCGTGCTTTTCAGCTCGGACATTGGTGAATAGGCTTCGTTGATGCATTTAGGCGCCAGAGTTCATTATCCCTCAAGGAATTTCCTTGGAGCTTCCTTGTCCTTGACTTAGAATCTAGATGGTAACACTCCTCCGGTTTCAGTTTATTGCGCAACGATTAGTAAAGCGTTCCTTAAATAGGGTAACCTCTCTATCTATACAAATTCTTCCTAAGCGAGTATTTCGTGGGTTAGAAGGATTAAAGAAGAGGTCTTAAAGAAGAGGGGGTGATCAGGATCTTTTGAGTAAAGGAGTTTTGGCATTAATTGCAGTCATCGGAATATTAGCCTCTGGTTTGCTTGTAACAAGGCTCCTGAAGGAAAGGGAGGCCGAAGAGGATCTCTCCAAGATAAAGGTTGCGGTCGTGTATGAGAGGGTTACCGACGGAAGGGTCATGAACAGAAGCGTCGATGATGTCATTTCTCTGCTGAAGGAGATGGGAGTGGACTTTGTGTTCAGAGGTTGGTGGAGGTGGACGCCTTGCCCAAACAGGTGCGAGGATCTGCCTTCTTCAAAGGCAAGGATGAGATGCGAGTTCAGCGGATATAGCTACAAGCACCTAGAAGATGCCATTTTCATGATAAAGCAGGAGATCCCTGATATAATCTTCTGTGGAGCTATTCCAGCACAAATAATTCCGAAAGAGGTTGTTTGGAATCCAAAAACCGGTGAGATCATAAGGTACCCAGAAACATGGGACCTCGCTTTGGATCCAGGAAAATGGGGCCTTGACATGTCTAAAGAGGAGTTCCAGTGCATGTTCGGGAAGACCCATCTATGGGTGCCCGAGGGACTGGACTGCGGTCTCTACAATCCAGCGGAGGTCTCAGCTTACTTCCCAGACATAACAAACCCTAAGTTTCAGGAGCTCATCCTAAGCTGGGCTGAGAGGCAGATAGATGCTGGCGTCGATGCCATCTGGATTGATATGCTTTTCAAACAAGCAGGCTTGCTCTACAGGCTCACGAACGACTTCAATCACCCCGCGGTCAGGGAAAGCTATGAGGCAGCGTGCGCAATAGTCGACAAGATACATCAATACGGCAAGGAGAGGGGGAAGCATATATTTGTGGGGAGTTGGGCAAGCGCGATTCACTTCCCATATCCTCCTCCGAACCTCGACTTCGTTACCGTATCTCCCTCAGCAAGAGAGGTGAGGGAAATTAGGCTCAATGAGGAGAAATGGGATGAGATTATAGGGAGGATAAGGGAGAAGTTTGGAGAAATCCTGATAATAGCTTTCATAGACTGGGCTTCTACCACAGAGACGCCTTTGGGCCAGTTCAGCCAAGTTCTGAGTAAGGAGGAGCAGAGGGAGTTCTTGAAGGTTGCTGATTCCTTCTTCTATAACAGAGGGATCGTCTTCGCATATCCCCTGCACGGGGGTTGGATGGGAAACGACGCTGAGATACTTTCCTTTGGGATAAGAAGGATTTATGACGCTTTGGCTCCCGAGTTTCAGACCTATGAAACCATAA
>QMVU01000045.1 GCA_003661265.1 Thermoproteota archaeon
ATGAGATTCACTTTGAGTAAATTTGATGCAATTAGGCATAAACTTACGATTTTAACTAGTTTTTTAGAGAGATTAGAGATTTCCCCCTTCAGGTAGCTTGCACAGGCCTCTCCATATAGCTGGCCTATATGGAATATTATCTGCTTAAATTCCTTCTCACCGTATTTCTCCTCCAATTTGCTTTGGATCTCTAATATGCTAGTTCCTCTCTCGATTTTTTCAAGCTTTAACAGATTCTCCTCCAGATCTTCTCCTATCCTACTAGCTCCGGTTAAGCACCAATGAAATACATCAACTATCTCGTTTTTTAATCCTTCTTCCCCTTCCCTGTTCATCCACCATATGTTTGGGTACTTCTCGTTCAGATAGGACTTAAAGAGCTCCCCTATTTCCTCCCCTAACCATGCCATTATATCTGCTAAGGCTAAGTGTTCATCGTAAATTCCCCAACGCTCATAAGTCCACTCCTGAGCATCTTTTATTGTCCTTACATCTTTTATATGCAGTTTATACTTCTTAATAAGCGCCATCTCCTCAGTGCTCATGGGATCACCTTCCTGGTATCTGTCTGCTCTTCCATGCTTCAAAGAGATCAACATTAATGGCATTTGCTGCTGAAAAGCACCACAAAGCTATCTTCTCAAGACTTGGGAGTAGTTCTATTTGTTTTACCTTTCCCTCGAGGAAATTCTTACAAAGTTCGCCAAAAGCAGATCCTAGGAGCAAAATATTCTGTCTTATGCTGGTATACATCCGATATTTATATTTTACACTTTCTTGAATTTCTCTTGCTGACATTTCCTCCTTAAATCCCTCTATTTTAGCTATAACCTCCCCTAAATCAGCATTAAGTCTATTGGAAAGCACTAAGCACCAATGAAGTATATCCGCAAGCTCCTCTTCCATGCTCTCTGCTCCTTCAGAGCCTCCCCACCACCTGTTAGGGTAGACCTCTTTGGTCACATATGCTTTGTAGAACTCCCCGATGTTCTTACCGATAAAGGCTATAATGTCCCTCGTATCCAAGAATTTGTAGTAAATTTCTTCTCTCTTCCTTATCCAATTCTGAGCCTCTTTTAGACTCCTAAGACCCTTTATCTCACGACCAAAGTCTCTAAGAGACTCGCCTTGCACAAAACTGTTATGTCTCCCCATTATTTAAAATCTTTAATTACTCACAGCCACATAATATGAGCATAATTAGAGCCCAGAAATATGCCCTTTGTATCTATTCAGCATCATGTATGCTATATATGTCACGCAGCTCTAAGTTCAAGTCACCACGAATTCGAAAGCAATTTCTTAGGATGTTATCGTGAACTCTGCCTGCCCTACACATTCTCCCTTTTCTGATGTCATACAAACACATTTCAGCCATTATGAACCCATAGCCTTCTTTAGCAAGCCTCATTAGGTCGTATTGGGAATCTATATACTTCTCCTCGATTACTGCTGGTTGATAAAATGATTTACTGAAGGAATTAGGATCGTTCTCGATTACTATTTCATCTGCAATCCTCTGATGATCTTCTCCCTCCCCTCTCTTGGGGAATCCAAGTGTGTAAAAACCCGTCCATGCCTTATCATACCATCAGCCCAGGGGCAGGGCTCTCTAAATACTTAGATGAGATAGGAGCTATGGGCGTTAAGTCATTATGGTCTCTATTCATAAGAATCCAGAGTACTCGGGATTCGATTAGCCTCCAGAATCCATTCATAGTTCTAGCGGATACCTGAAATGATCCCATCATTGAGTTTGTCAGTGAACCACTAAAACAAAGTTGGTCTGTAGATCCCGCAGGTACTCGCTAATCTATCTGCAACAGCCTCATCTGGTAGCTCCTTACCTCGCGGTTGGATGATAGGGCGACCTTTGCTTCATCTTTATAGTCTCGGATACGTTGTGATTTATTGCAACAGTTGTAGTTTATTGCGATTTTAAGAGATCCTCTAGATTACACAAAAGCTTAATAAAGAATAAGGAATGGATATACCTCTCAGAAGAAAGGGAGGAAAGGTAAAATGGTTCAAGTAAGCCGAGCCGCCATAAGAACATTCATACAAATCGCGGGAATATTCTTTTTGGCTTGGGGATGTAGTCTTCTTCTGATGGGCGCGCGTAGCATCCCTGAAGTACGTGCACAAGCACTACATAAGGGAATAATTCCACTTGCAGTGGGAGTCATTTTGATGATCGCATGGGGTTTCCTCAAAAAAGGTGGAGGGTGAAGTATATGAGTAGCGAGACATCTGGTCATGTGACAGGTTCAGCTAAAATGAAGTATGGGGCTCCTATAGCATGGATTGCTATACTTGCGGCTCTAGGTACTGTTTTGCGCTTTGTGCCACTATATTTCTGGGCAGAAGGAGGGGGCTATACCGCGGTTTCTGTGATAATAGAATACTTGAATGGCTTGATCCTAGGGCCCATAGGAGGAGCAATATGCGGCCTTGTCTATGGGATTATAGGACTGTTCGTCCTTCCTGCTGCGATTCCGTGGGTAACTGTTCTTCATCCCGTCATCATAGCCTTTACCATAGGGATGTTGGCTAACAAAAAGTGGTGGGCTGCCTGGCCTATATGCGCAGTATTCGTGGCATTACAGCAATTAGTACCGTATTATTGGCCAGGACCTCCAACCTATCCAGCCGCTCCGCAGCCTAAGTATTTTCTAGCGTCCTTCTGGCTGTGGGTCCCGCTGATACTGATGCCTATCCTTGGACCTAGATTAATTCCTGAATGGTTAAGATCTGATGATAAGAAAAAGCTGTTTATAGCACTAGTACTCGCACTTTGGATCGCAACCGAACCAATATGGGGCGGATGGTGGTTTGCATGGAATTGGGCATTCAATTTGCCGCCTGGGCTGTGCATGAGCGTCTTCCTAACAATGTATTGGTATGAGAAGGCTTTAGGATGGGGCTCTACAGCGGTAATAGGTACAGCCTTGTTCAGTGCTCTTCGTCGCAGTGGACTTAGGAAAATCCCAGGAGCTATTTGGTAAAACCCTTCTCTTCCTTATTTTTTTATCTGATGAGGCTTTCTATAAAGAACCGAAGGAGGTTTACTGACATGCAAAGCGTTATCTCCATCAGAAATTTGACATACACCTATCCAACAGGAGTCAAAGCCCTAAAAGGGATAAATTTGGAGATAGAAAGGGGAGAATACGTTGTGATCATGGGAGCAAATGGTGCTGGCAAGACAACCCTATGCTATTGTCTGAACGGAATCATACCTCACATAATTGGAGGAGAACTTCAGGGGGAGATATACGTGGAAGGAAATCGAACAACAGATCATAGCATAGCTGAGCTTTCACGGCTGGTAGGGCTGTGCATTCAAAATCCCGAAGGACAGCTTTTCTGTCAAACGGTTAGGGCAGATGTAGCTTTTGGTGCTGAGAACCTTTGCGTTCCCAGGGACGAATTGGCAGAGCGAGTAGCCAGCAGTATTAAGGTTTGTAGGCTTGAAGGACTTGAGAATCGCTCTCCCTCCGATCTAAGTGGAGGACAAAAGCAAAGAGTAGCTTTAGCATCTATTCTAGCTATGAGACCAAGAGTTATGGTTTTAGATGAACCAACCTCCCAGCTTGATCCGATAGGAACGTCTGAGCTCTTATCTGTTGTTAGAAATCTCAATAAAGAGCATGGCGTTACTGTTGTAATGACAGAACACAAGAGCGATGAGATCCTGGAACAGGAAGTGGATAGGGTCATACTTCTTCACAAAGGGGAGATTGTAGCCGATGGAGATCCTGGAGAGGTCCTATCCAAGGCAGACCTACTGGAGAAGATAGGGGTTAAGACTCCGCAGGTAATAGAACTGGCACGACGTCTCAAAAGAAATGGGATTCCCGTGGAAGGAATTCCGACTAACATAAATGAGGCCAGAAAGCTCCTATCTTCTCTCTTAGATAGGAAGATCTTAGAGGTAAAGCAAAAGTTGCCTCCACCATCTTCAATAGAGGAAAGTAAGCCCAGTAGCGAGGAACCTATCATCAAGATAGAGGATGTTTACTTTTCTTACACGCCGGAGAGCCCTGCAATTAGGGGAGTTAGTCTACAGTTCCATTCTGGAGAGTTTGTTGGAATTATTGGACAAAACGGCTCGGGTAAGACCACCCTCGCGAAACTTATAGTTGGCCTTCTAAGACCTGACAGAGGGAGGATCTTGATATTTGGGAAAGACACTCGCGAGATGACTCCTGGAGAGATCTGCAAGAAAGTGGGCTTAGCGATGCAAAATCCAGATCACCAACTTTTCTCCTTGTCTGTCAAGGAGGAGGTTGAATTCGGTCTTAGGAATCTAAACCTTCCTGAGGAAGAAATAGAGAGGAGAACCGAGAGTGCACTGAAATTAGTGGGACTTTGGGAATTTAGAGATATGCCCCCATTTACGCTCGATTTTGGGGCACGAAGAAAGCTAACCGTTGCTATAGTGACGGCGATGGATCCTCCAGTTATCTTCTTAGATGAGCCTACTACTGCCCAGGACTATCGAGGACGGTATGAGATAATGGAGATAATGAAGGATCTGAATGAAAGGCATGGAAAGACTGTTATCGTCGTAACCCATGATATGGAGATAGTTGCAAAATATTGTAAAAGGGTTGTGGTAATGGGGCAGGGCAAGGTTCTTTTAGATGGAAGCACGAGAGAAGTTTTTAGCAAACCGGAGATATTAGAACAGACCTTTATTAAGCCTCCTCCGATAACTAGATTAGCTCAGGGGCTGTCGGCTTATGGTATTTCACCTAGCATACTAAGCGTTGACGAGCTTATTTCATCATTGAAATTTGAGGGGGGATGAAATGGGCATCAGATTAGAATATATCCCTAAAAACACAGTTATCCATAGGCTAAATCCCTTAACTAAGATCATTTTCGTTTTATTGGTCCCCATTATAGGCTTCATATTTGCAAATGATGCAATCTCGGCCGCTTTAGTATCCGCTTATGCCCTGGCCTGGCTTGCTCTTGCTAGAATCCCTATTTCTAGGATAAAAACTCTCATCATCATAGTGTTAGCATCTTCTGCCCTCTTCATGGTAGTCCAACTGTTTTTCTATTGGAGAGGGGAAACTGTTATCTTCAGGTTTTTCTTTTTGAAGGCAACGCTGGAGGGTTTGCATATTGGGCTAACGATCTTCTTGAAGATGATGGTTATCTTGGGATGTGTCCCTGTTTTGGCTATGACCACAAGAATAGACCACTTTGCCATAACTTTATCTAAGCTTAAGATACCATATCAGCTCTCTTTTGCTCTAATTACTGCCGTTAGATTCCTTCCTCTGGTTAGCGATATCTACAACAGCATATTAGACGCACAGAGGTTAAGAGCACACGATATAGACAGAATGAGCTTCCTAACGAAGTTAAGAAAGGCATATTACCCGCTAATAGTTCCTCTTTTCATAACATCATTTAGAACCGCAGACGAACTCCAAATTGCGCTTGAATCAAGGGCTTTCGGAGCTTATAAGAGAAGAACTTATTTGGAGACCCCTCCTCGTGTTACAGTGGTTGATTACATAGCTCTCATCAGCGTAATATCCCTGTTTGTATATTCCATAATTGCGTACAGGGCTTGGGGCACGATTCTTCCTCCTTGGCTTAGACCTTCTTGGGCTGTTCCGTTGAGATACTAAGCCATTGCAACTGAAATCAGAAGAAATTAAAATTAGCATTGTTGTTTTTGGCTTCACACTCACTGGGGTGTGGTGCTTTTCTGGTTTAGTTTAACTCTTTAAATCCAATAAATTAAATCTAATGGATTTTAATGCAGTATAGATTTTTCTTTTTCTAGCTTTAATCCATAGTTTGATCGTCTAATGCTTGAAGTTTGTGAACCTTTTTAAGTTCTAAATTCGGGTGGAAAGTTGTATGTTCTCCTCTCTCCGCACCTCTATTGGGGAATTCGAGCTTCCAAATCCCATAATAGTGGCTTCTGGACCACTAACTTCGAGTCCAGAGGCTGTCAAGAGATTGATCCCATATAAGCCTGCGGCAGTGGTGACGAAGACCATCGCAATCAGACCAGCCAAGCCTCCAAGACCTAATATGTTCGGTTTGTCCAAGTTCTCACTTCTCAACTGCGAGGACTGGTCTGAGAAGGAGTATAGCTATTGGATAGAGGAAGGAATTCCTAAAATGAAAGAGCTAGGCGTAACTGTCATAGCAAGTATTGTGAGCCTCTCTGAGAGAGGAAAGGAATTGGCTTTCTTGGCCAGAAGCGTTACTGATGCTGGAGCGGATGCCATAGAGCTTACATGTCTTTACAACCCGGTTTATCTTCCAAATCAGTTGAAAATAGTCAAATCAAGCTCAGATCTCCCGATATTCGCTAAGATATCAATTCCAGTGCTTATGGATGAATACGTCTTGAACATAGGGAGGAAACTAATGAAAGTGGGAGCGGATGCCATAGTAGTTAGCGACACTTATGGACCCTGCCTTCACATAGACATATCAAGCTTTGAGCCCGTTTTAGGAAGCAAGAATGGGTCAGGAAGACTTTCTGGCCGGGCAATAAAGCCCTTCACAATGTATTTCACCGCATTATTGGCTAGAGAACTTAAGACAAACGTAATCTCCTGCGGCGGGATATCAACGTGGGAAGATGTAATAGAGGCCATACTGCTCGGAGCCTCAGCTACTGAGATCTGTAGCGCGATCCTATTAGAAGGGCCTGAGGTCATAGGGAGGATCCTAGATGGCATCTCGAAATACTTAGACCAGAAGGGAGAGACCATCGGTAAGCTAAGGGGAAGGGCGCTAGAGAAGATAAGAAAGAGGACTTTCCTTCCTAAGCCTGTAAGAATGGGTCCTCCAGTGGTAGATGCCCAGTTATGTACCGCCTGCGGTTCTTGCGTAAGATCCTGTCCTGTTGGAGCAATTGAGATAAAGGAAGGAAGGGCCACTATAGGGAAGCTATGCAGGGCTTGCGGTTTGTGCCTTTCTCTGTGTCCAGTTAATGCGATAAGGTGGTCCTGATGTTCGGTTACGCGGGTAAGATATTGAGGGTGGATCTCTCAGCCAATAGGATAAGTTCTCAAGCGTTAGATAAGAGCTTGGTACGAGAGTATTTGGGAGGAATAGGCTTCTGCATCAGATGGCTTTATGACATGACTAGCCCTGAAACGGATCCCTTGGGTCCAGAAAACATACTCATCTTCGCAACTGGTCCTATATCCGGGACCATTTGGCCAGGAAGCGGCAGATTGGAGGTTGCAGGGAAATCTCCTGAAACTGAACTCATAGGGTATAGCAATTCCGGGGGACACTTTGCTCCCTACATCAAATACGCTGGGTATGACGCCATAATAATAGAGGGCAGATCCAATAAGCCAGTCTATCTATATGTTGAGGATGAGAAGGTCGAGATAAAGGATGCTTCACACCTCTGGGGGCTAAATACTTGGGAGACTGAGGACTCCCTTAAGGATGAATTAGGAGAGGACGTCAGGGTAGCTTGCATCGGACAGGCTGGGGAAAATCTGGTTAAAATGGCCTCCATAGTTACTGGAAAGTGCAGAGTAGCGGCTAGAACAGGACTTGGGGCTGTGA
>QMVU01000046.1 GCA_003661265.1 Thermoproteota archaeon
GGTATACCCCCCTCCTACTGGGCCGTCTATCTCCCCTCAATCCAAAGCTAATCTCGCCCCGAAGTTTGAGTTAGAAAGCCTGGAGGGCGGGAAGGTAAGGCTCAGCGATTTCAGAGGAAAAATTGTGCTTCTTGACTTCTGGGCAACTTGGTGCGGACCCTGCAAGGTTCAGATGAAGAACCTCAGGGAACTTAGATCCCAGATAAGCGAGGAGGAAGTCGTCATAATATCAATTGATGTTGGAGAGGATAGGAAAACTGTTGAAAGGTACATCTCCGGGGAGGAGTTCGAATGGCTTGTCCTCCTGGATACCCAAGGAGTTGCTGCGAAAGATTACAAGATAAGGTATATCCCCACCCTCTTCATCATAGATAAGGAAGGCTATATCAGGAAGAAGTTCGTGGGCGTTACACCTACGGAAACCCTGATAGCAGCAATAGAAGCCATTATTTCTGGCTAGTTGTTCAATTAGCTGGTGAAAGGCTATGGAGGTCTACAGGGACGAGTTGTCGGTGAGGACATCAAAGAGACTGGAGATCTTAGACATTACTGACCAGGTTAAGGAATCCATATCTCGCTCAGGGATCTTAGAGGGCTTCGTCATCCTTTGGGAGCCCCATACAACGGCAACAATAGCGGTTAACGAGGGAGACCCCGAGCTCTGGCAGGACATCCTGGATACCTTCACTAGACTCGTCCCGATCGATCGGGGCTACAGGCATAACGCCAAGTACAGGGGAATTCCAGGAGAACAGAATGCTCATGCCCACATACTCAATTGCCTTTGCGGGCCAAGTATATCCATTCCCCTAGTAGAGGGGAGGTTAACTCTGGGAACATGGCAGAGGATACTTTTCATAGAGCTGGACGGTCCCAGGTCCAGGAGGGTATTCCTGCAAGTGGTTGGAGAGTAATGCCCTGGATGTTGTCTCAATAGAGATTTTAATAGCAACCTTCACCAATCCTTGGGAGACCTCTGAGTTGGAGGGTGAGGAGAGGGTAGAATTTAAGCCCATTCCTGCTAAGGACCTTTTAGTTGAAATCCTCTCAACATCCGAGCTGATGATCGACCTAGCTTATGCCTCAGCCATTTTTAATGATGAAGATCTTGCACAAAACGTGGTAGAGTTAAGTGAGAAGGTTGATAGGCTCTGCTATCAGCTGGCCATGATCATAGCCCTTGCCGCTAGGGACAAGGAAGATGCTGAGACCATGCTAGGCCTATGGGTCCTAGCCTCCAACTCCGACAAGATATCGGATGCAGCAACTGACGTAGCCTACACCGTTCTTAGGGGATTTGGGATTCCTAGAATAGCATCAGAGGCATTTGAGGAGGTTGAGGAGAGAATAGGCAGATACTACGTTAATGAAGGCTCTATCTTGATAGGAAGAAGCCCGAGGGAACTTGCTTTAGAGGGGAAGATAGGAGTCGACATAATAGCCTTAAAGAGGGGGGATGAGTGGGTATTTAATCCGTTAGACGTTAAAATGGAGCCCAACGACCTCGTACTAGCTAGGGGGGATAGGGAGAGTCTTTCTGCATTTAAGAGCATAGCTTCTGGTGAGCTCAAGGAGTTCAGGGTTCCTCAACTACCTCCTCAAATTGAGGAGAAGGTTAAGACCCCTGAGCAGAAGCTTGGAGGCATGCTCGCTGACTTGATCGATTTGGCCAAGCTTTCGGTGGACTTAGCCCATTCCAGCTTCCTTTACTTCAATCCAGATATAGCAAGGGAAGTTGGAAAGCTTGAGTTGTTGGTAGATCTCCTTCACACTGATCTCGAGCTGGAAGCTATAAGAACAGGGAGGGAGATGGGAATTCCGGAAGAAAAGGTTCTTGGGCTCCTTAGGTTAGCTCTAGCTGCAGAGAACATAACAGATGCCGCAAGATCTATTGCAGAAGTAGTTCTGGGAGGAGTAAGACCCCATCCCATAGTTGAACAGGTAATGCGAGAGACCGCTGATACTGTTTTCATGGCATCGATAGGGAGGGGAAGTAAAGTTGTTGGAATGAGCTTATCCCAACTTAACATGGAGGAGATGGGTCTCAAGGCTATAGCTGTGAGGAGAGGGGATAGATGGATATACAAACCCGCTCCAGCCTTCGTTTTGGATGAAGGAGACGTTGTCGTCGTCAGTGGATATAAGGAGGGAAGAGAGAAGTTTGAAAAAATGCTCCTGCCGGGAGAGAACGAGTTTAAGGAGAGATAAAAAAGAGAAGAAATTGCTGAGTAGGTTTTTAGCAATCCAAACACTTTTAAATGAGATAAAGTTCAGCTTCCCTGACTATGGAGGATGATGGGTCATTGAATTCAGGAGGGGCATTGACATGGGGCAACATTGACCCACTGGAAAAGCCAATCCATGAGTATGCGCTCTACCACACTGCAGTCGTTAATAGCCCTCATATTTAGCGTGGGAAGCGTTTTCGCAGGAGGCATCGTCTCCTTACTTTCGGGGAGGTTTATTGAGTTTCCCTGGATCTTGGCTCTTTTTCCTCCTGTTTTGACGATTAGGGGAGATATTGGCGGAATTCTATCTGGAAAGTTGGGAACCATGTTGAACACAGGGAGAGTGAAGGCTTCCTTCTTGGGAAACACAAAGGAGTTCTACCTTCTTCTTAAGTCCATATTCGTGTTGGCCTTCCTGGATACGTTAGGAATGAGCTTGTTCTCCTTTTCCCTTAACTTTGGCTTGGGATACGCAAGGGTCGACCACCTGCTCATCTACTTAACGTTGCCTGTGTTCGTTTGTTTGATCTCCATAGCCGCAGCCATGCCCATCACCGTCCTCGTAGCTATTCTCAGCTTCAGGAGGGGATTTAACCCGGACATAGTCGTCTATCCAGCCATTTCAATGGTAAACGATGTCATAGTTGCGTCCATTTTCTTCATAGCCGTCAGGTCTGTTGAGAAAGGTTTCTTCTATTTTATAGCTCTGTTTTCCCTAATTTCTTTAGTTATAGTGCTTAACTTCTGCAGTACCCATGTAAATGATCTTTTCTTCAGGAAGACCATTTTAGAAGGGGTTTCCAGCGTTTTCTTCTCCAGCATCCTGGGAAGCTTTAGTGGATCTGTCTTAACAAGATTTAGAGTTAAGATAGAGAGTTTTCCAGGCCTGATTGCCATATACCCTGCGATGATGAGCACTCTAGGTGGAGTAGGCTCTATAATAGGCTCAATAACTACCACGAAATTGGCGATTGGTTTAGGAGGTTCCAAGGGTAGGATCAGGCTCTTCATTAGGGACGCCGCCGCAGTGGAGATCAGTGCTCTGATAATATTCTTTACGCTGGGAATTTTGGGATCTCTCTTCTCCGGTTTGTCTATCGGAGGTTACGTGCTCACGCTGGTAAAACTTTCACTCTTCACCAACATCGTCGGATTTTTAGGAATATCCCTGCTCTCCTTCATCATAGCCGAGGGGACCTTTAAAAGAGGATGGGATCCTGACAACTTCGTTATACCCATGGTTACCTCTTCCGCTGACCTCATGACGACTCTTTTCCTGTTCTTAGGGATTTACCTGCTTCAGTAAAAAATCACCATGATGAGGGTAATATCCCTTGGATAGTTACCCTAATTTCTCTTTTTAGATTATAAATACTCCTAATTATGAGGTAATAAAAAGAATATTTTCCATCCTAATCCCTGAAAAAGGTTAAAAGATGCAACTAATCCTGTGCCATGCCACCATGAGGATTGTGATGCTAGGTCCCCCGGGTTCGGGCAAAGGAACTCATGCAGTGATTATCGCCAGGGATCTGGGCATTCCCGTTATAGCATCAGGGGAGATCTTTAGGGAGATTATGAGAGGGGATGACCCCCTTGCTAAGAAGATCAGGAAATATGTGCTCAGGGGGGATTTGGTTCCGGACGAGATCGCAATTAAAATAGTCATGGATAGACTAGAGCTTCAGGATTGTGAGAGAGGTTTTGTTCTAGATGGCTTTCCTAGGAACCTGAGGCAAGCAGAGGCTTTAACGGAGTGGCTTTCTAGGAGAGGTCTTAACCTTGATCTGGTCATATACCTAAAGGTTGACAGGGAGGAGTTAATCAGGCGTCTATCCTTGAGAAGGACTTGTGAGAGGTGCGGCGCTGTTTATCACCTAATCTTTAATCCACCAAAGAAGGACGAAATCTGCGACTTTTGTGGTGGACATCTGTACCAGAGGGAGGACGATAAGGAAGAAGTGGTTAAGAAGAGAATAGAGGTTTTTGAGAGGGAATCCTCACCTCTTATAGATTATTACGCTAAGAAGGGAATTTTAAGGGAAATAGACGGCACAGGTACCATAGAGGATGTTCAGGAGAGGATTAAAGCTGTCATAAGCTGCCTTAGGAGGAATGATCCCAGGGTCTAGATGATTCGTTCAGCAAGCGAATAAGTTCCTTCATCCCAATCACCACGATATGAGCGCTGTTAGGGGCGTCCTAATCTTCATAATGGTAATTGTCCTTCCAATTTCTATTCTGCTGCTCTCGATAGAATTTATCTGCCACTCCTCTTCAGGAACCGCTATTTCGACAGGTTCCTCAGAGGAGCCCTCAGGAACAAATTACGGAAGCGAGAGCTCTGCTAAAATTTCTCAGATACGGCCTTCAAGAAAAGAGAACGCGAGAACGGAGAATTCCAGTAAAAGGAGCTTCCCCGATACCACTGAGGGAATCTTCGTTTTTAACGACCAGCTTTCAGAGGAAATGAGTGAGGGCCAGATTAAGTTCGCGGCTACTCACTACTTTGGGAGTCAGAAACTAGTCCGCTCCCTTACTAGGAAATTGCGTGAGTACAACCCAAACTTCATAGTTCTGCACTATAGGCTAGGCATAGGTTTAGGTTACAGGAGAACTCTGGGAGATTGCGAGCCAGCTGGCGATTACATCATGATAGTTGAGGGCGATCAATGGATTCAAGAGTGGCCCGAAGATGTTGAGGAAAGCTGGTTTTATCACATAAACGGAAGCAGGGTTCTAAACTGCGTTTGGGGCTGGTACCTAGTCGACCTAGATGATGAAGGTTGGAGGTCATATTGGGCTAACGAGGTCCTCAGACAATTGAAGGAAAACGAGAACGACGGGGTTTTTGTCGACAGCTTTAGCGTCCCCAACTACCTTGGACCACATTGCTTTAACCCTCCGCTACCAGAGCTCGACATCGAGTTCGAGAGAGAGTGGGCGAAAAAGCTTGAGAGCTTCACAGAATACATGAAAGGTTTGCTTGGGGATGAGTATTACTGGATTCCAAACGTAGGAGCTTGGATAACCCTTAGAGACCCGACAAATTATTTGGGAGCTGACGGAGTTATGATCGAAGGATTTTCCATGTGGAGAGAAGGGGTTTACTTCTATCCAGAAGATTGGAAGCTTCAAATGAACCGGATTCTAAACCTATCTAGGAAAGGGAAGATTATCATAGCGCAAACTTACGTAGATGGTGGGGTGGATGCGAGGTTGTTCGCGCTTGGGAGCTATCTCCTCATAAAGGGGAAGCATACCTACATAAACCTCGAGACCAGTTTGCTGCCTGAATGGTTTCCTGAATACGAGCTACCCATAGGACACCCCATAGACCCTTTGCCTGAGAACATAGACCAATTTTATGTGGAGGAGTGGGGAGTTTACGCGAGAAGATACTCTGGTGGGCTTGTTCTCGTCAATCCTTTTCAGGGTAGTCGCCACATCTGCCTGGGCTCTGAGAAGAAGTATTACATTGCCTACCCCTGTGGAGGAGGTGTAGTGCCTGAAGACGGAAAGGTTCCCTCTTCATGGAGGATAAAGTATTATGAGGTCAAGCAGATAGATCTTCCCCCTCACTCAGCGGCAATCCTCATTTATAGACCGAAAGCATGATCTATCTACAAATTATGCAAAACTGCAACCCAGCGCTAAGCAGGTAAAAATGGGGAGCCCTTTATTTCCCAGCTATCCTCATTCCAATAACTCTACAAGACGGCGTGATTGTTGAGCCCACCTGCCTTATATCATCTCCAACCAGATCTATCTTGTTGAGGAAATCCATCAAGTTTATGCCAAAACTAGCTTCTTTGAGCCCTTTTGTTATCTCTCCATCCTCTATGAGAAAGGCGCATGACATCAAACCGCTGAACTCCCCATTTGCAAGATTTGGTCTGTCTCCTGTCTGTTTAAAGAGCACTCCCTTCCTTACGTCCAGTAGTTCGTCCTTCTTCGCTTCTAAAGCCTTTGCCTCTAAAATAACGTTATGGGAGTCTATGGAGGGTAGGGAATCATAGCTTCTAGACGCATTTCCAGTGCTCTTAGACCCCTCCTTACCCGCTGTGTAAGAGTTATGGATATAGCTTTTCAAAAAGCCGTTTTGAATCACCGGGGTTCTGCCGGTACTCACTCCTTCGCCATCAAAGCTCACACTAGCACTTGCCCCTGGAATCGTTCCATCGTCAAATATGCTTATCTCTTCTCTGCTTATCTTCTGCCCAAGTTTTCCAGCCAAGAAGGACCTCCCATACTGCACGTTTTCCGCATTCGCTGCAGAAGAAACCAGAAATCCTATGAAGGAGGGCATTGCAACGGGATCTATTATCACATCGTATTCCCCTGTCTCTATCCTAATGGCCCCTAGCGACCTTATGGCCAAATTTGCTGCCTCTTCCCCCACCCACCTCGGGTCAATATCGGAGAGATGCCTGCCCTCGTTGAACTCATATCCAGCACTCATATCGTCCCCGTCCCTTGCGGATATGTAGGCATAGATGTACGTTTGGGTTAGTTCCTCTGCCCTCTCAACCCCTAAGGAATTTAAGACTGCAACCGTCCCTGCTGTAGAGAAGAAACCTCCTCCTATCGAATAAATCCTTTTATCAACCTTAGACGCCTCAACCATATCTTTTATCAGCTCTACGGCGTCCTCAATCTCAAGATCAGCTATCTTCTTGTCAAAAAGTCCCTCCACCTTCCTAGGCTCGGTGGGTTCAGGAAAAGATCTGAAGTCTTCATCCGAAGGAGATGCTCTAGCATTTTGCACCGCTTTCTTTGCAACAACATCTCCTTCCTCGAGAATTGTTGAGTATGAAAAGCCGATTCTCTTGCCTATAGCAACTCTCACGCCAATACCCTTCTCGATTATGCTCTTTGCCTCCTTAACCTCCCCTTTCTCCAAACTTATCGAGAGCAACTTTCCCTTGTAAAGGAAGGCTTCTGCCTGATCAACACCCTCTGAAAGTGCGCTCTTCACGGCCTTCTCTCCAAAACTGAGGAGTTCCCATCTACTCATCTTAAACCACCGAAAACCATCCTTTTCACCCTTATATGGGGAGCACCTGATGTCGTCGGAACCCACTGTCCCTCCTTCCCGCAATGACCTATCCTCATCTCCAGATCGTCGGCAACGGCATCTATGTTGTACAGGACTTCGAGGGTCATTCCTGCTATGGCTACCTCCCTCAATCTCTCCACCAGCTCTCCTTTTCTGATAAGCCAGCCCTCCTCTGCCTTAAACATGAATTGACCCTTCGAAGGCTCTGTATAGCCATACAGCCCTCCTTTCGCGTAGATCCCTTCGTCTATCTCCTCGAGCAGTTCCTCGAACTTCCAA
>QMVU01000047.1 GCA_003661265.1 Thermoproteota archaeon
GACATGGAGGTTGCCGTGATAAGCAGGGACTCGGTGGAGGTCTTCAACGCCTTGACCAAGGAGAAGGTGAGCAAGGAAGTTCAGACCGTTCCTTGGAGCGTAGAGGATGCTGAGAAGGGGGGATATCCCCACTTCATGATAAAGGAGATAATGGAACAGCGCTACACGATAACCAGGGTCTTAGGGCAGGATGACAGGATAAGGAGGGCATCTGAGCTCGTGGAGGAAGCCGATAAGGTGTTCCTAGTGGCAGCAGGAACAAGCTATCATGCATGCCTTGCAGCGAGCTACTGGCTTGCTGAATCCGGGGTTAACGCTAGACCAGTGCTCGCATCCGAATTCCCCTACATCTCAAGCTTGGTAGATGAATCAAGCCTTATCATAGCTGTTTCCCAGAGCGGGGAAACAGCTGACGTTCTTGAGAGCGTAAGAATGGCGAAAAAGAGAGGATCTAAGGTTTTGGGGGTAGTCAACGTGGTGGGCTCGAGCCTCATGAGGATGAGCGACTCTTTCCTAACTATAAACGCCGGACCGGAGATCTGCGTCTTGGCAACGAAGAGCTACACTTCCCAGCTGGCAATCCTTTACCTCCTTGCCAGAAATTTGGCTGGGATGCTTGAAGAAGCTAAGGAAGAGGTGAAGAGGTCTGAGAAAGTGGTCTCGGGGATGCTAGAGGATGAGATCCTGATGAACCAGATCAAGAGGATTGCTAAGGATTTCTCGAAATCTGAACACATTTTCCTGATAGGGAGGGGAATAAGCTATGCTACAGCACTTGAGGGTGCTTTAAAGATAAAGGAGGTCTCTTACATTCACGCCGAGGGCTTTGCTGGAGGAGAGCTGAAGCACGGGACCCTAGCCTTGATAGAGGACGGCGTGCCCTGCGTAGCCATAGTCCCCGAGGATGAGACAAAGGATCAGATACTCGGCAACGCGATGGAGATAAAGTCCCGTGGAGGTCACATAATAGGCCTTTCCTTGGAGGAGCACGAGGTCTTTGACGAGCTCATCAAAGTGCCCCAAGACAACCTCTCTCCAATAGTTATGATCGTCCCATTGCAGCTTCTAGCGTACTACCTTGCATTGGAAAGGGGTTGTAACGTTGATCAGCCGAGGAACCTGGCTAAGTCCGTTACAGTCCTCTAAAAAGAGGTGGTTACCTTGGACGTAGTGGTAAGGAGGATGAGGGAAGGGGACATAGACGGGATGGTCAGGGTTTACTTGGATTGTTTCAGGGGGATGAGGGACCCCAAACTCGTTAAGGAGTGGATGATGTGCAACTACAGGGCCTACCCCAGGATGCAGTACTTCGTAGCAGAAAAGGATGGGAGAGTCGTTGGTTACATCCTTTGGGTCGAGAAAGGGGGGTTTAGGAAAGAGGCAGTCCTAGAGCTAGAGCAGATAGGTGTTCTGAAGGAGTTCAGAGAGAAGGGGATAGGAAGCAGGCTCGTCCTAGAGTCTTTAAAGGAGATGAGGAGGTACTTGAATGAGAGGGGGTCAAAGCTCAAACTAGTTGAGATAACAACTGGGACGAGCAACAAGGCGCAGAGGCTTTATGAAAAGACCCTAAAAGCCAAGCCAGAATGCGTAATAAGGAATCTCTATAGGGGAGACGAGCTCATAATGATAGCCAGGTTCCTCTAGAAATACCTCTCTAGGCCGCTCTCTCCCGGCTCCAGGGCCCTTAAAAGATCCTTAATCCTGAGGAAGTCCTCCTCAAGTAGTTTCCTGGTTTTCGGGTTGTAAAGGGCCGCGGCTGGGTGAAGCGTGGGCATTAGGAGGACCTTCAACCCAAAAAGCCTGATGTTCCTGACCTTTCCCCTCTCCCTCATTATGGAGGAAGCCTTGTGACCTGAGAGCTCGAGTATCTCCATCATGCTGTGCCTTCCAAGGGTGACGATGAGTTTCGGGGAGATTATCCTTATTTGCTCCTCCAAGTAGGGCTGGCAGGCCTTCTTCTCGGAAGATGCTGGATCCCTGTTGTTTGGAGGTCTGCACTTCACCACGTTGGTGATGTAGACCTCTTCCCTCTTAAGACCAGCGAGCTCAAGAAGCTGATCCAGGAGCTTCCCAGCTGCCCCTACAAAAGGTCTCCCCTGGATGTCCTCATTCCTACCGGGGGCCTCCCCTATGAACATTACCTTGGCGTCGAGGGAGCCTTCTCCAGGAACAGCGTTCTTCCTGTAGGCATGGAGGGGACAGAGGTCACAGGACCTTATTTTTTCCTCAAGCTCATGCATCCTCTTTTTCTTTTCATCTCCCTCGGACATCATGATGGGTAGGGTCGAAGTAAAGAAAAAGTTAGCCGATGCAGTTAGCTAGCTCAGCCGAGCTTAGCAAGGTATTAAAGGGATGGGGGCAGGAGATAGTGGGATCTCCCTTGAAGCTGCCGGTCGACCTGATAGAGGTTATCTTGTGGGTGCTGAATTTCCTCCAGAACATAATATCAGGATTGCTGGAGAAAACTGTCCTTGGAGCGAATCCAGAGCTTGCAGACCAATTCAGCGGCTCCATCTCAACCCTTATCCTCATGACAGCACTTTACCTGCTTCTATCCTTCGTTAACGCGCTGAGGAAGGTGATTGGATATCTAATACTCCTAGGATGGGGACTTCTTGCCCTAGCAATGTTGCTGGCCGTCCTGGCAGCCTAGCTTTTCAGCATGGTGCCCTAGGGCCCAGGAATGCTTTAAGGCCCTCCTCTCTGGGAAAGGCCCTTTGTCCGCCTCCGGCATCTCACCTATAGCTCACCCGGGGTCATAGGTTATTCCGCCCCTTAGAAGTTCTTATTGAAAATGGAAGCGAGATTTTCGTCCTTTTAATCTAAAAAATTCAGAGAAATTATCTGTAAAATTTAAAACTGAAGATCCAAGAAGTTTCTTAGAGGATTGATCACATGAAACTAGACAAAAAACCGGTTTTTCATAAGAATTTTAGGAATCTAAAAGTCCTTTTCCTTCAGCCCCAGCCATGTATAAGGGCCTTGAAATATGCAAAGGGGCTGAGATGGGCTCTTAAAGATAGGATTAAGCTCATATTCGGCTACATACATCAAAAGCTCAGCAAGCTTTATGGTTACGGGGATGAGTTCTTCGACCACCTCGAGAAGCTGAACGTGGAGAACCTGGAGGGTTCTGTCAGGAAGCTTGTGGAGAAGTACAGGCCACACCTAGTACACAGCCACAACGCGCCTGACTTCCTGACCGTAGCTGCTATAGAGGCCGTTGGAGGATCAATCCCCATAATACACGATTGCCATGAGGCCCTGTCCCTGAGGAGCACGGGATATTACCTCAGCGACGACGAGAAGAAGATATTTGAGGTTTACCCGAGGGAGGAGAGGATAGCCATAGAGAGAAGCGATGCCAGGATATACGTCTCTGAGGGGATGAGGGACTACATACAGAGCAAGTACAGGGTTAACCCAGAGAGAGACATGGTTTTCTACAGCTACGTCTCTAAATCCGTGATCCCAAGGAAGCTGAGGGAAAAGCTCTCAGAAAAAGATGGAGGAGTTCACTTAGTCTACATAGGGACTCTTACAGGGCTCAAGAAGGAGAACCAGTACTACCTAATCGACATATTCAGGAGCATAGCGGAGGTGGGGATGCACATCCACATATATCCCTCGGGGATAAGCCGAGAGGACAAGAGCTACGCGGAACTTGCTAGGGAAAGTAGGATGATCCACTATCACGGGTATAGGGAGAGGAAGAAGCTTCTCTTAGAGATAACCCAGTACGACTTCGGCTGGGCGGGGTTTAACTCAAACGAGAAGAACAAGAGACACGTTGACGTCGCTCTCCCAAACAAGATATTCGAGTACATAGCATGCGGCCTTCCTGTGCTTGCCTTCCCCCACAAGACGATAAGGAACTTCCTGGAGAGACATGGGGTTGGTTTCGTCCTTGAGGAGATGGAGGAACTCGTAGGTTGGCTTAGGGAAAGGGGAGATAGCGAGGTAAGGGAGAGGACTCTGAGATCCAGGTACAGGTTCACCATAGAGAGGAATATAGGGAGGGTATTGAGGTTCTACGGCGAGGTCAGCGGGATTAAGGGGATCGTCCCCCTGCGGGCGGAGCTGGCATGATCTCGCTGCTCCATCCGCTGATAACCCGAAAAAATAAAGTATTTACCTGAGGGTTCTGCTGGATGAGAACCCTTACGAGTGATGATGTCAGGGACCTCATACTCGGTGCTGAGATATTAGGTTGTGGAGGAGGGGGCTCTGCAGAGCTGGCGCTTGAGATACTGAGGCAGGCTGAGGAACAAGGACTAAAGCTGAGGATCGCTCGATTGGATGAGCTAGAGGAGGACTCGCTTGTTTTCATAGTCAGCAGGGTTGGCGGAGGGGTAGAGGAGGACATAAAGAGGAGGGTGGAGAAGTACCCAAAGAGGGTGAAGAACCCTGAGTTGGAAGCAGTAAAAAGGCTGGCGTCCTTCCTCGGCAAAGAGCCCCAAGCGATACTCGCCTCGGAGACCGGAGCAGGGAACATGCTGCTCCCGCTTTTCGTAGCTGCTTCCTTGGATCTCGTTACAGTTGACGGGGATGCCTGCGGGAGGGCCAAGCCCGAGATAGCCATATCGACTACCCACGTTAAGGGGATACCAATAGCTCCCCTGGCAGCCGTCACGCCTTTTGGGGACGTGGTCATACTTAAGGAAGCTTTGAACGACTACACGGCGGAGGACATAGCCAGACAAATTGCCGTTGCATCCGGGGGAACTTGCGGGGTTGCCAGGTGTCCCTCGACGCCAAGCCAGCTGAAGGGAGGGATAGTGGAGGGAACCATGAGCAGGTGCATAGAAGTAGGGAGGAAGGTTAGGGATGCGGTTAAGTCGGGGCAAGATCCTGCAAGGGCGCTCATCGATGCAACTGGAGGAAGGGAAGTGTTCAGGGGAGTAGTTAAGTCATGGGAGAGGGAGGAGAGGAGGGCCTTCATGTGGGGCAACCTGGAGATAGAGGGAAAGGGGAAGTACGAGGGACATAGAATGAGGATATTCTTCAAAAACGAGTTCCTGATAAGCTGGTTTGACGGGAAGCCCTACGTAACCTGTCCGGACTTGATATGCGTCATCAACTCGGAAACTGGAAGGGGGATGTCCAACTGGGTCGATCTGAAGGAGAACCTGGGGAAGGAAGTTGCAGTGATAGGGGTTCCCGCCAACGAGATATGGAGGAGCCAGAAGGGAGTAGAGATCTTCGGCCCAAGGCACTTCGGATTCGACATAGACTACGTCCCCCTTGAAAAGTTGCTCGGATGAGGTTGAACGCACAATTTTCGCGTTCAGAACTGAGAGACGTGCTCAGAGCCGAGTGGTGAATTCTCAGAAATCTTTATGTTAACTTGAAATCGATAAAATTCGAATGAGAGGATATCGAGGTTTGTCTAGGAGATCGCTTCCTCGTAAAGGAGTTCATAGGAACTCCCTTAGCCCAAGGGACTTCGCACTTACACTCCTTCTATTGCTCCTTACTATGCCTATCATGCTCATTAATGCTCAGCCTATATCTTTCGGTGAATTTAAGGAGAGTTTTAAGCTTGTCTATGAGATGTCAGGCGTTTTCAATGGGAACAAGACCTACGAGTTCATCTCAATGGAGAGAGTTGAAGGGAAGACCTGCATTCAGGTCAGGGTCGTGGTCGATCTTAGAACCCAGCTCGGATCTCTTTCCTTCAACATCTCTTACACCAGCAAGTTCTGGTACGACGAGGCTGGAAGACCCATAAAGGAGAGGATAGAGGTCCCAAAGGAGAATTCCTCACTAAGAGGAGTTGAGATAAGCTACTGGTGGGGGGAGAGGGACTTCCCCGACAGGGTTACGATGCTCTTCCTCCTCAAGGGAAACGTCACCAAGTTCTACGAGTTAGACATGGTTGAAGGAAGGGGGAGCCTCAAGTCAGAGGGCAAGGTAGAGGAATTCTACTTCACTTACGACAACCTTTCAGAGATAATCCCATTCGTCCCCGAGGCCCTGGTAACCCCCCACATAGATCTCTCCTCTTTGAGGTTCATCGAGGGATTTGAGAAGACGTTCGGGGAGGGCTCTAGGAAGGTCAAGCTCAAGGTCATAGGTTCCGATTACGTCGAAACCCCTGCTGGGACATTCGACTGCTACAAGCTCCTCCTTGAGGGGGTGGATGAGTACGGGGTCCCCTACAACTCAACAATTTACGTGACCAAGTCGAGCCCAAGGTTCACTGTGATGTACGAGACCTACTCGATTGGAGTGAAGCAGTACGGATGGCTCGTTGAGTGCCAGGTCCAAAGGAAGCCGGAAGTGGCTCATTTCCTCCTCTTCTCCCTAGTAATAGCGGTTCCAATTGTAGCTCTCTTAGTGAAAAGGCGTTTCAGATAGCTGTTTTCACGATCAGCTCAGCTCGAGTTTCTCCTCAACTTCCCATTTCTTCAACTTGGCGAGGTCTAGAAGCGGCGTCTTAACTGGTTTCTCAGGAAACACGCCTTCAGGTCTGAACATGAGCACCAATATCATTATGACTCCGGTTATTATGTACTTCATGTACGTTATGTCGAACTCCACCTTGAAGCCAATTATGCTAAGGAAGGAGGGCGACAGGAAGTGGTCGATGGACGTCATAACTAGGGTCCCTACCAAGACGCCGAGGTTGTTCGCTACCCCACCGAGGATTACCATGCTGAGCACTATGAACGTTATCAGAGGGATGAAGTCATCTGCCACGACCCCCTGAATGTAGAAGGTCCTGAGCACGCCAGCTACTGCTGCTAGAGCGCTGCCTATGACCATGACAATCCCTCTTGCCCTGGGAACCTCCTTTCCGAGGACCATAGCAGCTAGGTCGTTGTCCCTCACCGCCTTCAGGAGCCTTCCGAACGGGGATTGCGTTAGCCTTTGTACGTAGATGAATATGATTGCCGCCATCAATAGGACAACTATCGTGTAAAGAACGCTCCTCAGGTTCACATTATCTACCCAGCAGAAGGGGTTGGGAATTCCCGTAAGTCCTGTCAGCCCGCAAGCTATGCCCCTTTCGTTCCTCGCAATTATCCTCCCTATCTCCCCTATGAATATCAGGGTGATCGCCAAGAAGTCCTCCTTAAGCCTCAGGCCAGGGTAAGAGCCGAGGTAACCGAAGATCCCTCCCACTAGGGCCCCTACCAGTAGGGAAAGTATGAAGAGGGCCACAGCAAGGGCTGGGTGCTGCGAGGCATAGGATGTCCGCAGGGAAGCCCCTTGTCCAGAGCAGAAGTCAGCGGTAGATCCGGACAGCTTGTATATTACCCTGGCCGTCAGGTTTCCAGCTACGTAGGCCCCTACTGACATGAAGAAAACGTGTCCGAAGTTGGGTATCCCGCTGTACCCGTACTCCAGGTTCAGACTTAAGGCCATTATGAGGTAAATGGCGAAAAGGACCAGAAAGGAGGTTATCAGTGGCGTATAACCTCCAAGAACCTCCAACATCACTCCTCTCTCCCTAACCTCCTCTTCACCCAACCAACTACGTCGACCCCTGCAAGGCC
>QMVU01000048.1 GCA_003661265.1 Thermoproteota archaeon
AGCCGAGATCTCCTGCTCGGTAACCTTCGTTGGATCCTTCTTTAGCCAGTTGAGGAATCTCTTTACATCGTAGAAATATTGCCTTATAGTTCCCGGCCTGTAACCCCTAAGCTCCATCCAAGCAACGAAGGCATCTAGGATTTCGGCGCTATTCACCATCCACTTCTAGCTCTAAACCTGAGTATTTTTTAATATCGTGGGGGTTTCTTGAATCGACATGAAGCGTCTTCTAATTATCCTCTTAATGCTTATCTCCACATTCCCAATATGGGTCCTCGCTCAGCCATATTATTATGCTCTGGGACCCGTGGAAGTTGGCAATCTGTCGCCGAGGGTTAAAAGGTCCTCTCCGTTTGTGATCGATGACAAGATAATCACCATTAGGAGAGGAGGAAATCTCTTAGCTGCCATCGATGCCAACAGCGGAGACCTTCTCTGGGAAATTTCTCTTGGTGGAGTCGCAGTTCCAGACTTTTGGGCTGATGATAGAAGAGTTTACGTTGCAACGGGCGAGAGAACGGCGAATTACTTGATAGCCATAGACCACGTCACGGGCAGGAAGATCTATTACACGAAATTACCCGCTGGCTCGGATAGAGGCTATAACTCCAGAGTTCTTCCTGTAGGAGATCTGATTCTAGTACCCATCGAGGGTGGAAAGCTATCCGCATACGACATAGCGAGCGGAGAGGAGAGCTGGGTCCTCGACCTCCCAGCCCCGGTTAGGGTCATGGTATCGAAGGAAAGCACCGTTTACGTGAGCTGTGGGAGACATCTCATAGCACTAAATGCTGAGAGCGGGGAAGTAATTTGGGATAGAGAGTTCCTCTCGCAAGTCATGGCAGTAGGAGTGTGTGGCGATCACCTCTTAGCCGGGATCGAGTCCAGCGTTTACTTCGTGGACCCGTCTACAGGAGAGACCGTCTTTCAACCGATAAGGTTGGTAGGCGGCAACGTGGTCGCCGGTGAGATCCCATGGGTCGGGGACATGGCCTACATCATGACGACAGGGGGGAGCCTTAACATAATAGACTTAGAGGAGCTCGAACTGGATAGAACAATAAGACTGGCGAGGAACGCATTTGATCAGCCTACGATAGTTGGGAAGCTGCTCGTCTTCTGGAGCAGAAACGATGGAATCTTCTTATATGATCTGAACGTGGACGAGGAGCTCTACATCCCAGAGTACGGCGAGTTCAAGCCCGTCTTTAGGGTTAGGTTAGATCCGGAGCGCTGGGCTCTGGTCTTCCTCGACTTAAGCGGCTTTCTCATGAGCATAAAAATGCCAAGAGTAGGGTTTGTCGTCCAACACCTCGAAGCGGCGGAGAATCTAACCGTATCCATTGAGGGAGTCGTCTCCTTATACTCCAACGACACAACGGTGCCCACGATAGAGGTAAGAACTCCGGATGGAGACCTGCTTTGGGTAGAACAGCTGCCTTCAGTTACTCCTCTAGTAAGGACGAGGAGAACTAGCTTTAGTTTCAAGCTAAACAGGCCTTTCTCTTACGTTGAGATGAAAGTGCTCATGGAGGACGGAAACATATCCTGGATCCACAGAATTGAGCTGCCTTACGAGGAAGCGCCTCCAGGAGCTGTCGGATCTGCCACCTTCTTGGTCTCCGGGCTTGGGACTCTTACGGTTGGAGAGCCCTTTGAAATTTCTGGAAAAGTATCCGTAAACGTCAGTGGGGAGCTGGAAATTTCCGTCCTTGGGGAAGGGGTGGTAAGTAGAACAGTTTCCCTGGGATGGGTGGATGCTGGCGTTGAGAACGATTTCTCCATCCAAACGACTCCTACAGCCCCTGGAAACCTCAGCATCCAGTTAGTTGCGAGGCTAAACGGGACAGAGGTTGGAAAAACCACGATTTACGGGAACTGCGTTAAGGGTAAGTTGATAGAGGAGATCTCCCCATCTAACGTCAGGCTTAACAAAGGAGATGTGGTTAGCTTAAGGGTTAGGATCAAGAACAGGTTACTTGACAACGCAGTTCTTAGAATAGAGGCTTCTTCAGATATAACGAACAGGAGTTTCGTTGAGATAGGACCTCTAACGGCTGGCGAGGAGAAAGGGGTAGTCCTATCCCTGAAGGCGGTTGAAAGCGGCTCTTCTGAGATAGTGGTGGAGGTAATTCACGAAGGAGAACTCGTCGAACGGGCCTCAATTCAAATATTCGTCGAAGTCGCTGCCTTAACACCAACTCCGACGCCAAGACCTTCGCCAACACCTGTAAGTCCGTTAGAGAGCTTTTGGAGGCTTGTCTCACCAGTAACTACTGTTTTCGAGCCATATATAGGCGTATGGGGCTCACGTCTTGTGGTGATGGGTCTTATCGCCGGGATTCCACTCCTAATAGTTCTCCAGGCAACCAGGGCTAGGAGGAAAGAGGAAAGACCCACTCCTATAGTGAGAGAAGAGGAAAGACCAGAGGAGATTGAGATAATCAAGCCAAGACCAGTAGTTAGAGAAATTCCAAAGCCATCCCTCCCACCGGAGGCATTAGAGGTTGAGGTGAGGGCCCCGACCATTCCAAAGGATCTGGAGGCTAAAATAAATGAGGTATCAGGTAGGTTAGGTTCTCTGCGTCAAAGGGCAGCAAGCTTGGAGGAAGAAGGATTTACAGGCCTAATTGACAGGGCTGAGTCCCTCCGTAAGCTCCTCGACGATGTCAGAACCGAGTTTTCAGAGGGAAGATATGATTACGCAGGACAGCTTCTGGAGAGACTGGAATCCAACATGGTATCGTTTGAAGACTACCTGGAGTCCTTGGAGGAGCTGTTAGAGTCTTGGAATAAGGTTGAGGGAAGGATAAAGATGATGTTAAGCCTGTGGGGCAGGGCCCCAGCTTCTCTCCTAACTACTGTGCCTGAAGACCTGAGGATCATTGCCCTCGCTAGATTTGCGAAATTCCACCCCGAAATGAAGCTAGAACTCAGAGACGATGAGTTAGTACTGCTAGAAGAGTAGAAAGGTCAGCTGAGAAGGTTTATATTCGCGATCCCTCTGATGTAGGAGAGCAACGTTGGTAAGATTGGTGATCCCTATTTCCAGACCGAGGGGTTTCTTCTCGGAAATAGCATCCAAACCGGGGGAAATTAGACAGCTCGCCGTGGTAGAGCTTGGAGACACCGGAGCCCTCGAGGAAATTGGTTTTTTGGACACATCCAACATTCATCCGGAATTCCTTTCAGAGGTCTTCCTGGAACTCGAGCCTGATGCGGTACTGGCCAACCCCCTAGATGAGAACGCCGTAGCCCTCATGCTTGAAAATGGGGTTGTGGCCCTAGCAGGAGATTGCAAGACGCTGAAGGATGTCATAAGGGCCTATCTGAGTGGAAGCCTTGTTCCCATAGTTCCTTGGTCCGATTACGACCTGGAGAGACCATTAAACTAAGTCAATCGAGGAGTTTTACCAACTCCTTCCCTTTTTCTGTTAACGAGTAAATTATTCTGACCCTCCCAGATACAAGCTCCTCATCAGTTCTGGCTATCAGCCCCTTTTTTTCTAGGTCTGAGATATGCTGGTAAACCGCAGATGGGCTTATCTCTATACCCTCCTTTCTAAGCTTTATCCATATACCGTATGTGTGAGAAGGCTCTTCCCTGAGCACCCTTAGGATCTTCTCCTTTGTTCCTCCAATCAGGGTTCTGCTTGAAATCTCTCCCCTTATGAATCTCTCTAAAGCTATGTTCCTCTCGAGTTCCCTCATCGCTACAATAGGATCCTTTAGGCCTGAACCGGTGATAACACAAACAACCTGATCTGATGGGTCTAAGCTCCCTTCCTCCACCATTACCCTAACACAGGCTATGGTGGATGCAGCAGCAGGCTCAGCAAAGATCCCCTCCTCCTTAGCTAGAGTCCTAGCCGCCATCAGCATGTCCTCCTCCGATACCACGTAAGCCCATCCGCCGCTTCTCTTTATGGCCTCTATGGCCTCAAATCTCCTTTCTGGTAAGTGAAAAACCAGATCCCTCGCAATATATGTTCTCTTCGCTGACTTTCCTCCGTGCTCGCCCGATATCTCGTCTACTATCGGGGAGCAGGCAGAGGACTGGACTCCAATTAAGCGGGTTCTGTTATCTTTTATGACCCCTGCTTCCCTCAGCTCCTCAAGACCCTTCCAGAGGGACCAGACCAAGCCTCCGCTTCCAACGGGAACCACTATGCAGTCCGGCTCCTTCCAGCCAAGGGCTTGAACTATCTCAAATGCTATGGTCTTATGCCCCTCTATTAGGAAGGGATCTGCGTTCTCAGCCGTGTACACTTCATCCAGGGGTTCTATGGGCTTACTACCTGGCAGGAGTATTTCGGCGCCGTATGCTATCATCTGGTAAAGCTTAGCGAGATCAACCTTTTCCTCAAGCCTTATAACGCATTTAATCCCGGCTCTAGCCGAATATGCTGCCAGTGAGGCTCCTAAATTTCCCTTAAAGCTGCCCTGGACTCCCTTGAAGCCGTTCTCTACCAGCTTGGTCGTGAGCACCGATGCCCCTCTGTCCATGAAGGACCCTGTCGGATTCGTGGTCTCGTCCTTCACGGAGAGTTCCCTAAGACCGAGCTCAGAGCCTATCTTTCTGGCTTTGTGGAGCCTGGTATTTCCCTCTCCTAAAGAGATGGCCTTTTCAGGATAACTTGGAAGGAGCTCCCAGTACTTCCAGATCCCACCAGCCCTGGAAGTCCACCTGCCCTTAACCGAGATCTCCCTAAGTTTATCCAGGTCATATCCGACGTTTAGTGGGCCACCGCACCTCTCGCACCTATTTCTGAGCCCCAGGTCGTATGATGCACCGCACCTCTCGCAATAGAGGGAGGTCGCATATATCATATCGAATATTTAAGCTAAGCTGTCTATATTTAAGCTAGTTCTAAGCTATTTTACAGATGTCAGCAGGGGATTCCAAGAAGGCAGCCGGTCTGGCTGTTGGTGCAGCGGTTGTGGCCGTTGCTACCCTGATGATCAGGGTGCCGATTGCACCAACAAGAGGCTACATCAATCTGGGGGACACCATGGTTCTCCTCTTTGCATTACTCCTAGGACCAGTCGTCGGGGGAGCTGCTGGTGGCATAGGTTCTGCCCTGGCAGACGTGATAGGTGGTTATCCCCACTGGGCCCCCTGGACGCTGATCATAAAGGGGGTGGAGGGAGCTATAGCTGGTCAGATAGCTAAAAAGAAGGGTCTCTTCACGGCAATCGGAACCTGTTTGGGCGCAATTGAGATGGTACTCGGCTACTTCCTCGTGGAATCTTATCTCTACGGGGTGGGAGCAGCTCTCGTCGAGCTACCGGGGAACGTGGTTCAAGCCGTTTCTGGAATAGTCTTTTCAAACCTGGTATACGTGACGCTGAGCAGGCTGGGACTTAGCATGTAGCCTCAACGTCTCAGGAAATCTATCTCCTTTGAGATCTCCGTTGTGAGGATCTCAGCCCTATCTGCCCTGACGACGACGGTGTCCTCTATCCTTATCCCTCCCCACCCCTTGATGTATATCCCGGGCTCCACGGTCACTACCGTTCCTCGCCTCAGCTCCCCCTTGGCTCCAACGATTAACCTCGGCTTCTCATGCACATCCAGCCCAACTCCGTGTCCGAGGGAGTGTACGAACTCTCCTATCAGCCCATATTCCTTCAAAACCCTTCTAGAGGCCACATCTGGGTCTTGAACTGGTACTCCTTCCCTGATAGACTTTAATCCCTCGCTTTGAGCCTTAGCCACGGCTTCAAACCTTTTGATGACCTCCTCGCTTGGCTTTCCGTAAACGAAGGTTCTCGTCGTATCGCTGCAATAACCAGCGAACTTAGCTCCCCAGTCAAAGAGCACAAGATCTCCTTTTTTGAGCTTCCTCTCCGTTGGCACATGATGGGCGTTGAATGTGTTCTCCCCAAAGGCTACTATGCTTGGAAAGGCCAGACCAGATGCTCCTAGATCCCTCATGAGGAACTCCAGCTTGTTTGCGATGACCTTCTCCGTTACACCTGGTTTGAGCTCCTCTATTACAAGTTCTAGGGCTTTAGCAGATATCTCCGCACTTCTCCTTATCAGCTCAACTTCCTTCTCGCTCTTAATTACCCTCATCTCCTCCACATAGGAGCCAGCGTCGATAAGGGGGACCGACTTCCTCCTTCTGAAGACCTTCCTTACCTCCTTTAGCGAGTCCGCTCTGGATTTCTCAACTCCAAGCCTCTTAACTCTCACTTTTCTATCGATTAAAATCTCTTTAGCCCTCTTTACCAGGTTTGCCTGCCTTATCTCCCTCTTGTTCAGGCCGTAGTATGGCTTAACTGCCTCCACCTCGAACGGGGATTCCTGCTCTGCAAGGGCATCTCCAAACGCGTACCTCACCAGGAGAAAGGGCTCTCCGTCAAGAGGAATGACGAACAAGCCAGCGTTCTTCGTTCCGCTAAGATACAGCATGTTGGAGCCTGTGAAGAAGAGGGATGCATCTACCCCCTTCTTCTCCATCCACTCCCTTAGCTTACCTATTCTCCTCACGAACTCTTCCTTTCCCATGGATGTCATCGCTCCTCGCATTCACTTACCTCTTTTTCTAAAAATGTAACCAAGGGATTAGCACATACTTCCTATAGCTGAAATCTCAAGGACAGAACGTCTTAGGGCTCCTAAATTATCTGGACTTCTGCTCCCTTATTACCCTAAGGATTACCTTAACGAATTCCATCAAGTCCCTAACGTCTTTGATCATGATGGAGAAGAGTTTTCTTGTCTCTATCTCAGCGTATCTGTGGACTAGGAGGTTCCTGAACTTTGCCATCCTTTGCAGCCTTAAGGAAAGGTCCTCATCTATTATGCCCTCCTCCTCGAGTATCCTGAAGATATCTGAATAGTCCATCGGCCTTCTGAACCCCTTTACCGCGATGATGTGATTTGCTATGTCGAGGCAGGCCTCTATGGACTCCAACAAGGCGTGTTTTGATGCCATTATGTCCCTGTAGCTCTTTTCAAAGCTTTTGTATCCTTCGGATGCTATCTCCTCGAGCAGCTTGAGGTTCTTCTCTATCAAGTCGATCCTCAGGTGGATCAGGTCCCTGTCTATCTCCATTCCATCCTCCTCTCCCTGATCCTGTTGTACGTTTCCAAGAATGGCCTGAAATCCATGCACCTGTCCAATGTTGAGGCCTCGAATTTCACCCTCATCCCCTCGTCCTTTGAGATTATCAGCTTTCCGTGCCTCAGAACCTGACATAGGAAGACCAGAGGTTTGTCGTTGAGCACCTTCACTTCAACGTCTGCACCTGTGGCTCTGCTAAGCTTTAGAGAGAGATCTACCTCGTAAAACGGATTTTCCTCTGGGGAGGGAAGATCCCTTACGAGAACAGCTATGTCCACGTCGCTTTTCTCATGAAAATCTCCTCTGGCACGAGATCCATATAGATAAGCCACTACTACGTTTTCTTCCTCTTCAAGGACCTCTCTAAGCTTTTCGATGATG
>QMVU01000049.1 GCA_003661265.1 Thermoproteota archaeon
AAAGCTACCGAAAGAAGAGGAGAAGGAGATACCCGACCTAAGAAACCTCGAAGAAGTCGTAGAACTCGTAGAAGGAGCTGCCTGGAGGGGTATCAAAGAACAGAAATACATAGTTATAGAGCCTCCTCCCTTGGATGAAGAGGTTATTCAAAGAGCAAAGGATTATGTGCTTTCTAGGATTAGCTTTGATGATCTAGACAAGTTACAAAAAATATATGAGTGGGGGGCTCAGAAAGCACTTAAGGAGTTTAAGAAAAAATATGATGAGAAAACGCTGAAATCTCTTATATACTATTTGAAGAGAGACATAGAAGGTCTAGGGAAGTTAGAGCCGATTATGAGGGATCCTTACGTTGAAGATGTTACCCTCCCTGCTAGAGGAGGTAGGAAGTTATTCGTTTACTTAGCCGGAAGGGGGGAGTGGTTAGAAACCAACATAGAGTTAAGCGAGGAGGAAGCTAGGCAGATAGTCCTGAAGTTAGCTGAGAGAGCGGGAAAACAGGTTTCTCTAGCTGTTCCAAGGCTAGAAGGTAAGCTTCCGGATGGATCGAGGGTACACGCGCTCTATGGTCCAGCTGTTAGTGAGGGAGGGACGACTTTCACCATCAGGAAGTTTGTGGTGAGACCGAGGATAGAACAATTGATCTCGTGGGGTTCTGTATCTATTGAAGCTGCTGCTTACCTGTGGTTATTGGCTGAGCACGGTGTATCCGGCTTCATAGTCGGAGAAACCGGTTCTGGCAAAAGTTTAGTTTATGACGAGCAGGTTCTTATCTGGAGAGAAAGAGAGGGTTACAGTCTCATTGAAATAGGAAAGCTAGCAGAGAGATTAGCTATTGATGGTCTTATTGAAGAAAGGGACGGAATAAGGATAATAAAGCCTTCTGGTAAGATACTAGTTCCGTCCTTTGACCAAAACTATAAAATAGACCTTCATGAGCTGACAAGCGTTGTTGTGCACAAAGCCCCAGAAGAGATCTACGAAGTAATCACGAGAAGCGGTAGAAGAGTAAGAGTAACGGGAGATCATTCGGTATTTACGGTTAGAGGTGCTAGGATCTTACCGGTTCCAGTGAGAGACCTTAAGAGAGGAGATGTTATTGTAATTCCGAGAAAAATCCCTCTAAGTCCTATCAGAGAGGAGAAACTCAACCTAATTGAACTCTTCATGAACTCTGGAGAAAGTACGAGGCTCTACATAAGAGGAAGAATCGTATCTGAGATCCTGTCCGAGGCATTAGATGAGCTTGGGATTAGAAAGCTATGTGAAGTAACTGGCTTAAGGAGGAGGAGCGTTTATCAAATAAAGAAAAATGGCGTTATCAGGCTTGATCTCTTTCATAAAATTTTGAAAGAACTGGGAAGGTCCATACCTTCAGAGGATTTAAACGAAGTTAGAATAGGCTCAAAAACAAATGGGAAGTTAGCCATTCCAGCCCTTATTCCAATTAACAGGGATCTAGCTAGGTTCATAGGATATTGGCTTGCTGAGGGAAGATTTGATGGTTCCTATACGCTCATTTACTCCTCTAACGAGGAAATAAGGCAGGAAATAAGAGAAATCTCCAGGAGACTCTTTAAGATTCACCCAAATGAGATATCATCCGATCCGTTGAGGTTAATCCTGCCGTCGCCAGTAACGAGGTTTCTAAAGGCATTAGGTCTTAAGTCGGGATGTAAGAACAAGAACTTACCCTCTATAGTTCAATTTATGAACAAGGAGCTAATAGAGGAGCTTCTCTCTGCATACATAGATGGAGATGGCTTTCTTGACCATAAGAGAGGTCAAGTTGAGATCTCAACAAAGAGCAAGTCCCTTGTAAATTCTATCCTTTATCTCCTGCTTACCCTAGGTGTTGTAGGGAGGCTACAAGAGAGGAAACTTAGCTCGGAACTATGCTACAGGATTATCATACCTAGATCAGAACTCAAGAATTTCAGGAACGTCTTAAGTCGTTGTATTAGGAGAAGCATTAGGGAGGGGCTCGAAAAAATCGGCTTTAATGTGAAATTACATGCGGTAGATCTCCTCCCAGATGGGGCGGGACTTTGTTTAAGGAGAATGAGGAAGAGGCATATTAGATCCTCAAGAGAGCTCGGATTTCTATATCATACTCTCAAGAGCTATGAAAACGGTAGAAGAAGATTAAGCAGACAAAAATTGGCCCAATTCCTCCTTGCATTAGAGAAGGCTGCACCGTCTATAAGAGAAGACCCAACATTCTTGGCTTTAAAGAAGTTGATAGAATCCGATCTATTCTTTGATGAGGTAATCGAGATAAGGAGAATTAAATATGAAGGGGAATTCGTCTACGATCTTGAGGTTCAAGGGACAGAAAACTTTGTTGGGGGATTTGGAGGCATAATCCTGCATAATACGACGTTCCTTAACGCTCTACTATCGCTCCTTCCCAAGTACGCCCACATCGTTACAGTGGAGGACAGCGTGACAGGCGATTGTGAAATCATCTTCGTTAAGGACGGAAGGGTTCTCAGAGGTAAGATCGGCGAGCTAATCGACGAGGAGCTTAGGAAGAGAGGGATGGAGGAAGGAGCGTTATTCGTGAGGGATTCGGACATAAAGGTATATGCTATCGATGAGCGTGGGAGAGTTATCTTAGCACCAGTTACCATGTTCTATAAGCACAGGGTTTTCAAAGACATCTATGAGGTTAGGACCTCTACAGGCAGGACTATAAGGACAACGGGGGATCACTCCCTCTTTACGATAGATGATAGGGGCAGGATAGTTCCTATAGAGGTCAGAAATATTTCTGCTGGAGATTACATCGTTGTTCCGAGATACCTTCCCCCATTAAACATGTCATCTGAGGAGATAGATCTCCTTTCTAGGAGATACATAAGGTCTTTGCTTGAGCTTCAAGAGAAGACCGGGAGGGAGTTGTACGTTAAAGGATCAGGAATAAAGCAGATCCTAGAGTCTCTCCCGAGAGATCTTAGGTTAAAGTTCGATAAGACTGGTTATAGAACTAGAAAGGGTGTACTTCCCCTGTCAGAGTTTATTAAGATATCTGAGAAGGTAAAGTCGCTGAAAGGAGACCTATACATAGGAACTAGGAACTCTCGGGCAATTCCATCAAAAATACCATTAAATGAAAGCTTCATGGAGTTCTTTGGACTCTGGCTAGCTGATGGGTCTTACAATGCCGATCGATCTGTGATTATTTCGTGCAGAGATGCGAAGTGCGTGTGGGATGTCTCCAAGCATCTCCGCACAAAGGTCGGGGTTCATTCTGACGGCATGTCGCTGATGCTTAATTCCGTCGTTTTTAGAACGATAATGGAGCACATCTTAGGGTTCTCCGGAGATGTTCACACAAAGAGAGTTCCAGAATGGATTTTCTCGTTAAATGAGCGCCAAATATCAGCTTTCCTTAGGGGCTATTTCAGCGGAGATGGCAATGTCGGGAGGTATGAGATAGAAAGCGTGTCAACATCCTATAACCTCTTAAAGGACATTCAAATGCTGTTATTAAGGCTAGGCATAGTATCTAGGATTAAGGAAACTAGGAAGAGAGGTGGATGTGATAAAGAACCTATGAGGTATAGGATCTCGATATCTGATCGGGGGAACTTGAAGACATTTAAAGATAAGGTTGGGTTCCTTCAGGAGGAGAAGAACAGGAAGCTCAGTTCTATGTTCCTCACGGAAGATATCTCTAGAGAGACTCTTCCAGTCGGCATAGAGGAGCTATCAAGAAAATTAAAACTTAATTGGAGGCAAAAATCGTCTCTTGGATACTCCTATACACATAAGACAGGCAGGACAACAAAGTCCAAACTGAAGAGAATGCTTGTCATGGCAGATGGAGGAGATATCCATCTGCAGAGGCTAAGAGAGAGAATAGAGGACGATCTTTACCTAGATAAGGTTGTGTCCATCAAGAAGATTAGTGATGGCGGAGAGGGGGTGTTCGTCTACGACTTAACTGTGGGGGATTACGAAAACTTCATATGTGAAGGTATAGTTGCCCATAATACCCCGGAGATCTACTTGCCTGAGCACAGGAACTGGACATCGCTCATAGGTCAGCCTCCAGGCATGGGAGTTAAGGGAATGGAGATCCCAGACCTGCTAAGAGATGTCCTTAGGATGAGGCCTGACTACGTCGTGGTGGGGGAGTCCAGGGGAGCTGAGGTCAGGCTTCTCGTTCAGTTCATCCACATAGGGCACACCAGCTTCACCACGTTCCACGCTAGCACGATCGAGGGGGTTATAGCTAGGCTTAAAGGAGATCCGATTAACCTAACCGAAGAGCAAATAGCTGATTTCAAGGTAGCTGCACTTCTCAGAAAGGAGGGGAATTTCAGGGGAGTTGTTAGAATAGCTGAGTTGAGCTACGATTCAACTAAGGACGAGGTTGTCCTCAGGGACATTTTCACCAGGAGGAGGGGGAGAGAACTTCTGGGAGATCCTATAAAGAGCAGCCAGATATTCATTGAGATCGCAGCGAAAGAGGGAGTTCCCCGAACCATGATAGTGAGGGAGTACTTGGATAAGATAGATGAGCTTCGGAGAAGGGTTGAGAAGGCTAGAAAGGGGACCTCCTGATGCCTCTCTTGGGAGAAGAGTTCTTTATAAAGGCTGGGATGCCTGATCAAGATCCAAAGGAGTTCATCCTCAGGCTTTGCGCTGTAGGCGGAGTCATGATGAGCATAGCGGCCGTCCTATACCGTACTGGCTCCTTGAGGGACCCTGTCCGCCTAGGTTTCATAGTGATCTTCCCTTCCCTTCTCATGGTATTTACCCCTTTCCTCTCATACCTCAATTTAGCAAGTAAATTGGAGAAGGACCTTTGGGCCTATCTTGCTACCCTTTGGATGTTGCAGAGGGTTGGAAAATCCCTAGGATCCTCCTTTAAGGCCATAAGCAACATAGCTGAGGATGTAGACGTGAAAAAATACTTCCAGACCGCGTCCGCTAGGATGATAGCGGCCGGAACGATAGAAGGACTTGACGCTAACCTCAAGTTGTGTCCAAGTAAGGTATGGAGGAGAATTTACGCAAGGCTACACGACTACTACTTCACAAGGGGGGAAGCCATTGACGAGATGTTGAAAATGGAGCTGGAGGAGTCGGTTGAAAAGACCATGATGGACATTAGAAGCAGCATGGAGAGGCTTATGATGGTTCTCATAATATACACCCTCTCCTCAACAGCCTTCCCGTTCGTAATTATGCTCATGTTTACGTTTCAGTCCTTGGTCTCAGGATTTGGAGGAGGGGGGATGAGCAACCTTGTTCTCATGACATCTGTTCTTCCAGCGCCTTTTTTCATCATCCTATTCAAAATCTTAGCCCCCAGATACTTCTACTTCAAGAAGAGAACTATAATAATGGCTTGGTTAAGCTTTTTCATCACTTTCGCCCTAGTTTTCGCCGTACTTACGCTTCTTCCTCATAAGCTCCCGCCCAACATCCGCGTAAAACTGCTCAACCTTCCAATTCCGATCCTTTCCCTGAACATATGGCAAAGGCTTTCTCTATCCACAGCAATTGGCTCCTTTATCGGGTTCATACAGACCTTTAAGGAGGAGAGGAAGTTAAGGAGTGAAACCTTCGACTTTCCCCTGTTCCTCCAAGATCTGTTCTCCGAGCTTAGGGGCGGAAGATCCTTCAGCGACGCTATAAGTTCTATGAAGATCACTTACAGATCTCTAAGGGACTTCGCCAAGAAAGTTAAGGCGTGGGCTGCCTTAAAACTCCCCTACACGGAAATCTTAAAGAGGATGGCGGAAAGGCAGAAGCTGAGCGTCTCTAGAATGTCAACGCTCCTTATAATGACCGCTCTTGAGGCAGGGGCTGACCTTAAGGAGGCATTCTCCTCCATCTCCGAGTTTGCTGTCAGGTTAAGGGAGCTCTGGATCGAAACGGAAGGTGAAAAAATGGGGAACTACTTCACCGCCATGTTCTCGTTCATGCTAGTGATAGGATCATATGCTCTCCTAGTCAACATCCTGAACATCCCTCTAATAGCTCCTCATGAAGCTGAGACAATTAAGGAGGGGATTATGATGCAAGCCCTCGTTCAGACGTTGGTCATGGGAGGAACTTTGGGCCTCGTGAGGACTGGACACTTCACCTCATCTTTTAGAGAGCTCTTCATATTCTCCCTCCTCGCTTTTGTGGTCATGCTAATGATCTAATCGTTCTCGATCTTGTAGACTATTTCATGGGAAAAGGAATCAATCTCCTTGAGAGAGGATCTTCAGGTCCCCTTTCAGGCGATCCTTGAATTCCCACAGGAGGTCCTCTCGAAGTAGTCGTAGACGCCACAGGACCTGCAGTATGTGCCACTCATCTTGACAACTATCACATTTCCCCTTATGTAAAGGAGCTCAGCCTTGGCTTCTGGGCTTCTGAACTTGTTGAACTCCTCAATTGCCTCCAAGACAGCCTCCTTAAGCATCAGAATATTCAGGCTGTGGAGTTAGAAATACTTCAAGCTCCCTCTTCGGCACGAGCGCCCTACCGTCGAAGTCCAGGCAGTACGCTATTACCTTGATCCCAGACTTCTGTGCTAAAGTCAAGGCTCTAGAGAATTCTGGATCAGTTTCCCAATTAGGAGAGAACTTTTCTGCATCTCCTCTGGTCACTAGAAATAAGATGAATGCCTCAAAATTCTCCTTAATGGCTCTGATTAACTCAAGGACGTGTCTCCTTCCCCTTTCTGTCGGCGCATCTGGAAATAGCGCCACGCCCTCCTTAACCAGGGTGCACCCCTTAACCTCAAGGAGTCCCTTTTCCCCCTCCTTCGACAGGAGGAAATCTATCCTGCTCCTTCCGTACTTCCATTCTGCCTTCTCTATGCTCCAGCCCTTCAGTTCATCGATGTAATTCGACTCTATGAGCCACCTCGCTATATCGGAGTGCATGGAAGAGTTTACCAACACCCAGGTTCTTCCGGACCAGATACCTATTACTTCCCCCTCCGTCTTCCTACCAGGACCCTCGATCTTCCTGAATATCACATCTCTCCCAGGAACTAAGAGTTCCGTCAACCTGCCTGGGTCTCTAAGATGACATCTGAGAGTTCCCTCCTCTGTCTTCAGAAGGGCCGTAAATCTGTTTGGTCTGGAAAGGAAAGAGCCCACGAATAAGGGACCAGATATCACGTACTTCTCATGCATTCCCAGACCTTCCTAGCTTAGATTGTCCGCTTTCCTTAAAGTCTAACCCTAGGAGGAGTAAGAGGGCCATTATATCGAAGACAGTAGCCATTAAAATGGAGGACGTTTTTCCTAATAGGTCTACCACAGCGCCCGCCATCACGTTGCCCACGGCCAATGAGAGGGAGGCTAGCCCTTCCATCGTACTGATATCAGCGGCCATGCCAGATGGATTTGAAACCATAACTTTCAGGGACATTAGGGCTGTGTACTCTAGATTTCCTATTGGAATTGCCCAAAGAATTGCGAAC
>QMVU01000050.1 GCA_003661265.1 Thermoproteota archaeon
CAATTTGTAGATGAACTCATGGAGAAACATCAGTCAAAGGTTATTAATGGATTTAATTGCCAGATACTGCCCCTTGAACAGCCTGTTGAGGTATTTACATTAGATCCTGCCACATTTGAGATAAAGAAATCGTGTATAGACAGGGTAAGCAGACACGTTGCCCCAAGCTATTTTGTAAAGTTGAGATTTTCAAACGGCAGGGAGGTAATCGTAACTCCAGAGCATCCAGTTTTCACGTGGGATGGGAAAGACCTGAGCACAAAGCCAGCTATCGAGATTAGAGAGGGAATGTTGACATTGGGTATCTCCAGGCTTCCAAGGGCCTCAACTCCCCTCTCCAAGGAGCCTAAAGGAAGTTTAGAGAGAATTCCTGAGATTTACCTGGAATTTAGAAGGTTACCTCCGGAAGTTTTCAGGATGGGAAATTCCTCAATAAGAAAGATTATTAAAGAAATCTTTTCCCGTCAAGGGAAGATTTCAGGAAATTCTATTTTAATAGAGGTGCCCTCACGTGGTTTGGCCGAGGACTATCAGGATCTTCTACTGAGATTTGGCATCCACTCAAAGCTATTGGGTCCGACTAGGAATGGAGGCCCAGCTAGATATAAGATCCAAATAGAGACTAGGTACGTACCCGCCTTTGTAAATGAAATACTGAGAACTCCTCCGAGCTTACTGGAGAACCTCCTTGATAAGGTGACAGGTAAAATTGAGGCGCCAACCATAATGGGAGACGGAGGTCTCACTTCCTTAACCATAGAGAGCGTAGAGATCCTGCCCAACAGTGGAAAATATGAGACTAGGTGGGTTTATGATGTTACCGTCGAACCCACACACAATTTCATATCTCACGGAGTTGTCTTACATAATACGGTATCTATAGCGAAGGCAGGAATTGTTGCGACATTAAATGCAAGAACAACAATAATAGCCGCTGCTAATCCAAAAAGAGGTAGATACGACGCAGATCTATCAGTAGCAGAGAATATCAACTTACCTCCAACGATCCTCTCCCGTTTTGATTTGATCTTTGTGATAAGGGATATTCCAGATCCCAGCCTTGATGAGAAGATAGCTGATCATATTCTGTCCCTCAGATCCGGTGTAGGGAAGGAAGCAAGGCCGCCCATTCCTCCAAACTTACTAGAAAAGTACGTGGCCTATGCTAGAAAGAAGATCCGCCCGGTAATGTCGGAGAAAGCTGCTGAACTGATTAAACAGTTTTACCTAGAAATGAGGAAAATGAGCATGAAGAAGGAGCAGGAAATGGCTTTTGAATCGGTTGCGATCACACCAAGACAACTAGAAGCTCTGATTAGGTTAAGTGAGGCGCGGGCCAAGATGTTCTTGAGGAGAGAGGTTACTGAGGAGGATGCGAGGGAGGCCATTGAACTCATGAAAATCATGTTGAGCACAGTTGGATACGATGTTGTCAGCGGTAGATACGATATATACGGTGTTATGGCTGGGAAGTACATATCCGAAGCCGAAAGGCGCGCTAAGGAGCTTGAATTCCTAAAAGAAATGGAAGAGGACCGAAAAGGACCTGTTCCTAAAGTCGAATTCATCCAAGAGATAGCAAGGTTGCTTGGAGTGAAAGAGGAGATCGTTGAGAAAGATCTTCGAGTTCTCAGAGAAGAGGGTCACATATATGAACCTAGACCAGGACATATCTCCTCGGTAAGGTGAAATAGTTGCTACTCGAACAGGTTTCGCTTCCAAAGGAGGTTAAGAATGCACTGAGGAAATGGGGATTCATCGAACTTTTCCCTCCTCAGCTGGAAATTGTTAAGAGGAAACTTATCTCTTCCGGTAACTTCGTCCTCGCAGCCCCAACTGCCAGTGGTAAGACTTTAGCGGCAGAGCTTGCTATGCTCAATGAACTATATGGGGGAGGGAAGATCGTTTACGTAGTACCTCTAAGGGCATTGGCCGCTGAGAAATTCTCAAGCTTTTATCCAAGGTACAAGGGCCTTGGTTTCTCCGTTAGGATAAGTGTTGGAGATTATGATTCCTCTGAGGAACCTTTGGGAAAGCATGATTTGATCATAACCACGTATGAGAAATTTGATTCCATTCTCAGGCACCAACCTTCTTGGATTGGAGACATAAGTGCCATTGTCTTTGACGAGATACATTATGTAGCCGATGAAGGTCGGGGTCCAGCGATAGAGATGACTGTTGCCAAGTTCATGGACCTAAATGAGGACAGCAGGCGAATAGCGCTAAGCGCAACGATTCAAAACATAGACGAAATCGCTGAATGGTTAGAAGCTCAGCCAATTGTAGTGGAATGGCGACCAGTTCCCCTAAAATATGGAGTGTTTTGTAGGGGCGAGGTTATTTTTGAGGATGGCAAGCGCTACTCAATCCACAATAGTAGGGACCTCTCGGGTTTAATTTTAGACTGTTTAGATGGGGGCCAGGTACTTGTCTTCTATATGAGAAGAAAGGCCGCAGTTAGTGGAGCAAAGAAGATAGCTAAACTCTTTAGGAAACACGAAGTTAAAGTAGAGAAGGAAGTTCTTGAGGAAAAAGCTAATGAGCTCATCGAGGAGGAACCTTCATCGCATCTAGCTCAGGAATTGGCTAATGTTCTGAGATGTGGGGTTGCATTCCATCATGCGGGCTTATCTCATAAGATGAGAGCCCTTGTAGAGGATCTGTTTAGGAAAAGATTCCTATTAGCTCTTACAGCCACGCCAACGCTAGCTGCTGGAGTAAACCTTCCAGCTAGGAGGGTAATTATCGCTTCCTATATGCGTTACGACAGCATGGTGGGTTATTCCAGACCAATTTCTACGATGGAGTTTAAGCAGATGGCTGGAAGAGCTGGGAGACCTGATTACGATGAGATCGGAGAGGCTTTTTTAATAGCAAGATCCGAGACAGAAGCCAAAAAGCTCTTTGAAAGATTTGTCTTTGCGCCTCCAGAACCCATATCTTCAAGTCTTCACAGCGTTACAAAACTAAGAGCCCAAATCCTGTCTTTAGTGGCTTTAAAGGAACCTACAAACGCGAGAGAGATTGGAGAGGTCTTAAAAAGGACCTTATTCTCTATACAAGGCGGACACAAGCTTATAATGAGAATAGTTAACCCTATTTTGGAGTTTTTGCAGAAAAATGGGATGATTGAGAGGGTTGGTGGGGCTTTACTTGCAACAAAGCTAGGGAGAAGGGTCTCACAGCTTTACATAGATCCTATGAGTGCAATCATGATGGTAGAGGCAATGGATCCCGCAGATAGGATTTTGAGGAATTCAAACCATGATTTGGAGTTATCTGTCTTGCAGTTCATTGGAATGCTTCCAGATATGCCAAAATTGAGTCTTAGAAGGAGGGAATTCGATAAAATTGGTTTTATGATGGACGAGATAGATTACCTCATCCCACTTACAGAAGCGCCTCTAGCGTCATCGTATGAGTTGTTACAGACCATAAAACTTGCCTTAACGCTTAAGGCTTGGATAAACGAGAGATCCTTCGGAGAAATAGAGGAGAGATTTGGAGTTGAGCCTGGAGACCTTCATAATGTTGTTCAAAACACCGTATGGTTGATATACTCATTTTCAGAGATCGTTAGGCTCTTCCAAAAAAAGAAGCTTCATAGATATCTTGAGATGCTCATGAACAGGGTAAAACATGGGGTTAAGGAGGAGTTATTGGATATCGTAAAAATCCCGGGGATCGGGAGGAGGAGGGGTCGAGTCCTATATGATGCTGGATATACTTCTCCTGCTGAGATCGCACAAGCGGATGTAGCAAGACTAGCTTCTCTCCCAGGTATTGGGGAGAAGATAGCTTCGAGGATTATCCAATTAGCTAGGGAGTTGAGTGGAGGTGCCGGTTCATCCTATAGAGTATAGGTATGGTTCGGAGGAAATGAGGAAGATCTTCGACATCTCCACAAGGTACATACTGATGGCCAAGGTAGAAGCAGCTCTTGCCAAGGCAGAAGCTAAAGTTGGGCTTATACCCGAAGAAGCTGCCAAGTGTATAGCGGAGGTCGTAGAGAACAATAAAATTTCACCTGAAAGGGTGCTTGAGTTGGAGAAGGTTACGCAGCATGAAACAATGGCACTAGTCTTGGCTATAGCCGAGCAGGCCGGTCCATATGGTGAATATGTTCATTTTGGTGCCACGTCCAATGACATATTAGATACTGCCCTTGCTCTCCAACTAAAACAAGCCATCTCTTTGGTGGAAAGGGGACTTGTCTCGTTAACACGTGCCATCATTGAGAAGGGTAGGAAAACTCTCGACCTAGTTTGTCTAGGGAGAACTCATGGAATGGCTGCCTTACCTATGCCTTTTGGATTCAAATTCGCTGTATGGGCGTGGATAATGAAGAACAACATAGAAAGGCTTAATTCGGTCAAATCGAGAGCCGTCAGAGGTAAGATGAGTGGGGCTATAGGGACGATGGCCTCCTTCTATGGAAAGGGAAGAGAGATCCAGTCTTTAGTTATGCAAGAGTTGGGCTTAGAAGAAGCTGAGATCTCTACTCAAATAGTTCCAAGAGATTCTCTTGCCGAGTTAGTGGTAACGCTCGCATTAATTTCTTCTACTCTCGAATTAATCGCTAATGAGATAAGGAATCTTCAGAGAACCGAGATATCTGAGGTCGAGGAGCCTTTTAGGAGGAGGAAACAAGTGGGTTCCAGCACAATGCCTCACAAAAGAAACCCAATAAGAAGTGAGAAGGTATGCGGATTAGCGAGGATAATGAGAGGTCTGTCAATAGCGGCTTTAGAGAATATCGTCCTTGAGCATGAGAGGGATCTCACAAATAGCTCCGTTGAAAGGATAATGATACCTGAGGCCTTCCTAATCATAGACGAACAACTGAGATCGTTAGAGTATGTCATCAGCAATCTAGTAATCAGGAGGGAAGCCATGAGAAGGAATCTCGAGAACGCAGGGGATCTCATAATGGCTGAGAGAGTGATGCTTGAATTAGCTAGACGTAAATTAGGACGTCAAAGGGCCCATGAGCTTATAAGAAGGTTATCAATGAGAGCAATTGAGGAAAATAGAAGTCTATTTGATGTTCTTCTCGAGGAAAAAGAGGTTCTAGATAAGATTTCTAAAGACGAGCTTGAATCCCTCCTGAACCCACTTACCTATCTTGGAGATTCTAGAGAAATAGCAGAGGAAGTATTTAGAAGAACTGAGGAATTCTTGGATTCCTTACAAATTGCCTGATAGTGGTCTCACAGGTTAACATCAACCACCTTCCTCATCAAGACGATAAATCCCGTGTGCCCGATCATCCAAGGCTTAGGCCTAGTTCTCCTCTCATCTACCTCGTACTCTCTCAGCAACACCTCATAAACTTCCGCTGCTCCAAACCCGGATTCCCTACCAGAAAGAACAGTTCTTCTCATTTGTTCATATGAGGGGACAAAGGAGCAAAGAGCTCCTCCTGGTTTTAGAGCCCTATAAGCCTGTTCGAAGACATCCCATGGGTTCCCTATGTCTAAGAAGATAGCATCTACTTCCTTCTCTTCGATTTCCCTTATGTCCTTGTTCTTTAGGATGACATTTTTTACTCCGAATCTCTTTAGATTTCTCGAAGCAAGTTTCAAGAAGTCCTTGTTTGTCTCATAACTAACCACTAGACCGCTTTCTCCTACAGCAGAGGAGAGACAAAGAGTTAAAGAACCAGAACCCGTACCACCTTCGACAACTAAAGATCCTGGTAGGACTCCAGCCTTTATTACCATAAAGGCAGCATCTTTAGGATAAATTATCTGAGTTCTTCGAGGTATCTGCTCCATAAGATCCGAAAGGGTTGGTTTTAACACCAGAACTTCTCCGCCTATCGATGTCCTAATTAAACTTCCCCATTCAAGTCCGATTATGTCGTCATAAGAAACTGTTCCCACATGAGTGTGAAAATACTCTCCCTTTCTTACACGTTTTACGACTTTTTTAAATTCTTTTTTTCCTCTATAGAGGAAAAGTACCAAATCGCCTTCTTGTATTGGCATCTTAGTGCTCATATTGCTTACGTAAATAATCATTGAAAAAGTTCGACTTGAGTCGTATTCTATTTACATACTACCCGATGCTCAATATTCTATGCTAACAATTTTTCTACGTTCAAATAAAGAACTGGATATCCGATCATGGCTAAAGCCTATCTTTTGGAACCGAGCGAGCCATGTTAACTTTTAAGATATTATTCATGCCTATATAACCCAACAAGGGTTCCCTGTGCCCCCTGGCGATCCCCTGAGAGGGGGTTCCTAGGAACCCAAGATGAAGGGGGAAGGCCTTGCAGGGTCACAAACTTCTGAATGCTCATATTCGGATTCTGAGGAAGTTAGAGAAAGCCGGTGAAGAGGGCGTCGTGGCCTCAGAACTCGTTCCAGAGAGATCCTATAGAGAGTTCGTTCTTCGATATCTCTGCATTCACGGATTAATTGAAAGACAGAAAAGATTTCGAGGTGAAAGAGTATTCATAACTGAGAAGGGCTTGTCACTGATTTATAAATTTAACAATGGGCACGAGGAACTCCCTGACTAAACTCCTCCCTTCTTTTTTGTATTAATTTTTCCTATCTTATTTATGAGGCAAATAAAATGAAGAAAGTTGGATCTTTCCTAATAAGAGCGAGGGATGCATCAGCCAGGCTAGGAACCTTCCGAACTAAGAGCGGTCTTCTCGACCTACCAGCCTTCTTTCCCGTATACAACCCGAACAAGCCTGTTATACCAGCAGAAGAAATTCTAAGGGATTTCAAAATAAGGCAAATCATAACAAACTCGTACATAATATACCGAAACCCCGAGCTTAGATCTAAGGTCCTTGAAGAGGGTTTACACGATGCCTTGGGATTCGATGGTATAATAATGACCGATTCAGGTGCATATCAGCTATACAGATACGGAAGAGTTGACGTTTCAAATCTTGACATCGTTAGATTTCAACACAGGATCGGTTCAGATATTGGGAGCATAATAGATGTCCCAATGTCCGCTCACATATCATATCAAGAGGCTGTAAGAGGTGTTAATGAGACGATAAAACATGCTAGAGAGTTAGAGAACATTAAAGACGAGTTAACAGGCACTATTTGGCTTGGAACAGTTCAAGGGTCAATATATCACGATCTATTAGCTCTATGCGCAAGGGAAATCTCTTCCATCGATTTTGGATACTTTGGCGCAGGCTCCCTCAAAGTTGCTTTAGAGAAATATGAGTATAACATTCAAGCAGAGTATCTGATTCGTGTAAGAGAACTATTACCATCAGGAAAGCCTCTCCATTTTTGGGGAATAGGACATCCTTCTACCTTTGCATTTTTCGTAGCCTTGGGGGCAGATAG
>QMVU01000051.1 GCA_003661265.1 Thermoproteota archaeon
CCTTCCCACCATCTCTCAAAGTCTTTGTAATTATGGAGATCAACCTCTCTTCTGCCTCCTCTAGAGGAGGCAGAAGAGAGGTTGATCTCCATAATTACAAAGACTTTGAGAGATGGTGGGAAGGTGTTGATTCCAGCCCTTTCCGTTGGGAGATCTACTGAAGTAATGCTCGCCCTAATAGACGCTTTGGAGAAGAAAAAAATTCCAGACGTTCCCATATTTATAGACGGGATGATCTCAGACTCTAATGCGATACATACAGCTTATCCTGTCTATCTCTCAAAGGAAATTAGGGATAAGATATTTGAAGAGGACGCCAACCCGTTCTTGGAACCTCACATAACTCCCGTTAAAGGACCCTCAGATCGAGAAGAAATTGTTTCAGGAGGTCCTTCCATAATTATAGCTCCTTCCGGAATGCTTGTGGGAGGGCCTAGTCTTGAGTACTTCTCGGCACTAGCTCCAGACAAGAAAAACTCAATACTCCTGGTTAGCTATCAGGCTAGGGGGACTCTAGGTAGGCGATTAATTGAAGGCGCCAAACGAGTACAGGTTTCCACCCCCTCTGGTCAGAAGGAAGTGGAGGTTAGGGCATCAGTTCATCTAATAGAAGGGTTTTCGGCCCATGCAGATAAGGTACAGTTGCTCAGTTATCTAGCTAGGCTCGAACCAAAACCAAAAAGGGTGATCCTAGTTCATAGTGAGGAGAAGAAACTCTACACCTTTTCATCATTAGTTCAAAGCACTCTAAGATCCTCCCATACACAGGTAATTGTACCAGATGTTTTGGAAAGATTTAGGCTTGCTTAGCCGTCAAATTCCTTTTTTACTATGCGGAGACCTCCAGACCTCAACAAATCTGGGAACAACTAGGAGAGGAGGAAACTCACTCGTGTCAATTAGTACGGTCTCACCACCCTCTTCCATAACGCTTTCTTTTAACCTTTGAATTATTTCAGTAAGCCTAGAGGCCTCCTTCGAGGCATAATTATTGTATCTAACTATTACGATGTTTCCATCCCTTACTTCCTTCAATATAGTTTCTATGTCCCCCTCGTCTGAGAGCATCATCGGTTTTATTGCAATTGGCTTCTCAGGAATCTCTTCCTCAACCTCAGAAGGAGGTAGAAACTCTTCCTCCTCCTCTTTACGCTTTCTGAAAATTCCGCTTAGAAATCCCAACTGAGATCCCTCCTAAACGTATCACGTAAGATGCTTGTGAGGCATATTTAAAACATCTCCATCAAAAGCTTAACCTTAAAAACCCTAGATTCTTTATGAGTAGGATAAAGGTACGAGGCGGTGACCTTGAACAACGCGACATTAGAGTACTTAAGTAAAAGTATGAATACAAATGTCCTGGTTTCGGTAAAAGCAAACTATTGGTTAAGGGGAATCCTACGTTCATTTGACCAACACCTTAACCTCGTGATGGACAACGTTGAAGCCATAATAACGATAGAAGAGGGCTCGGAGAATCAGGTTTTAAAGATAGGAAAGAGAGTTCTAATAAGAGGAGACAACATCGTTGCAATCTCCTCCCCAAACCTGCTAAGGTGAGATGAATGACGAAAGGAACTCCATCGATGGGGAAGAGGAGTAGGGGTAAGACCCACATTAGATGTAGACGTTGTGGTAGACACTCATATAACGTCAGAAAGAAGTATTGTGCGGCCTGCGGATTTGGTAGAAGCAAGAGGATGAGAAAATATGCTTGGGAAAAGAAGAGGGTCATAGCAGGCACAAGAAGGTCGATATAAATCTTAAAGAGTCATTTTTATAAGCGACTTCGTAATAATAAGGCACTGGGCCGGTGGCGCAGTCTGGTAGCGCGCCCGCTTGGCATGTTGTGAAACCCAGAATGCGGGAGGTTCGGGGGTTCGAATCCCCCCCGGTCCACATTCTATGAGCGCATTAGTGAAATAGTAAAGGTTATATTTCTTCCTAGCTCTAGAAAGGACGCCCGGGTAGCTCAGACTGGGAGAGCGCTCGGCTGCAGTGGAAGTTGTGCTCCCAGATACCGAGCGGTCCCGGGTTCAAATCCCGGCCCGGGCCTCCTTTTTCCTAAGAAAGACGCTATTTACTCTGTTAATCCTATATTCGTTTTTGTGAGCTTCTAGTGTAAAATAAGGGGAGGTGAAAGAGAAAAATTAATCTCTTATCCTCTCTAAGATACCTACGGTAAGAAGTATTTGACTTCTGGTTGGAAATGGCATATTTATGTCATTTATGATATCATTAAGTATTGATATCGCCTTGCTCGCTCTCACGCCATAGCTTTGACTCTCATCCCTTAAGGCATCTATAGCTTCGGTGGCAGCTCTCCTAATGTTTTTAGGAACTCCTCTGTCTTGAGAAATCCTATCCAAAATCTGGACAGCCCTCTCAATTTCTGATATATATTCCTGCTTTCCCATAATATCACCTCCCGATTTAAGGGGGATAATAATAAGTCCTCGTAGCACATCAACTTCTGCCTTTAAAATCTTAAGGAGGTGAATATAGGGGACCCCTCTTGGCAGATCTACCATTGGAGGAGAAATCAAGGAGGATATCGGAGGCTCTCAAAAGAGGCTGGAAGATGCTTAGCGAGATATGTCCCAATTGTGGGGCTCCTCTGTTCCAAACTAATGGGGAGACGATTTGTCCAGTTTGCAACGCTAGGTACATTCTAGTAAAGTCCGATGAGGAAGCTGCCGAGGAACTATTGAGGTTAAAATTGATTGGATTAAGAGATGTACTCTCCTCTAAAGCTGAAGAGATAATGAAAGAGATCTCTAGCTCGGAGAATTACCAAGAACTCGCTATTCTTATAAATCTGTTAAATGGTATCTTGGATGCTATACATAAAATCAAGAAAATAACCAAAGAAGCAGGATGACACAACACTACTTTAAGAATCCTGATTCCCATAGCAACATGCGCAAGACGGCCTTTGGCGGCGTTCTAAACAAACCTCGCCATGGTACCAGTCTAAAACGTGTAAATCCATCGTAATATTTCAGAAGAAGAAGGTACTGATCACTAATAAGGCTTATCCTTCTATTTTTAGCGCCATGATAACGATAGGAGAATGTGATTAAGAAATTAGCTGAGTTCTTACTTCCAAGGATAAATTCTATTGAGAGCTGGGCTATCTTCCTACAATCAATTGGAGTGAGCTTATGACCTTCGTTAACCTTAATGGAAACTTCCCTTTGAACGTATACGCTCCCCTTTCTGGAAGACACGTCAGTTAACATGAGATCTACGCAACCATCCATTCTTAGTAGACCGAATAGGAACCTGATCAAACAACTTTCCCCTTTACCTAAACTAAGGGTATAGGTGTCTCTTACCCTCAAGCTCTTCACCATATCTCTTGTTGGAAAATTTCACTATTCTTCTGGCTGTTATGGGATCAACTCCCTCAACAGATTGCAATTCCTTCTCTGAAGCTGAAAAAACGTTTTTTAGACTTCCGAAAGCCCTTAACAAGTTCCTAGCAACAAATACATTAACCCCCGGGATCTCGGTAAGCACCCGTTCCAAGACGGTGTCATCATCCACGACCAAGGGATGTATTTCCAGAACCTTCTTCCTTTGCTCCTTAATTGCTAACAATCTAATTAATTCAGCACTCTCCTCAGGATTCCTCGACCATAAGATGGGTAAACCACCGATCGTTAAGCTTGTTATCAATTCCATTAGGGAGCGTGAGCGAACTCCGCTCTTGCTGGCTTCATACAGCGTTTCACATTCTATGAGAAGAATTGGTCTCTTATAAGTAGCTTTAAGCTTATCTACCTGCTCAAATATTTCTCTATTAGCAAGAGAAGACACTAAATCATCTATAGTCCTCCTTTCAATCACTACTTCATCGCTTACAACGTAATCTCCGACTTCCAATTTAGAAACACTTATTTTTACATCATTGAATGAGGCCAATTTCCTAACGACTTCTCCACCGAGTTCTCTTGCATCTACTCTTATAATAACCTCAGGGGCTCTTTTTTCGTTCGAGGATTGTTGACTGTTCATCGAAAATTCCTCTAAAGTTATGTGCTTTCTCCTCATTTCTACCAACGAACTTACTTCATGAAGGGCTTTCATCATTTTCCTCTCTTTCATGACAGTAGTTCGATAGAAAAACTCCTCTCGTTTTCCAGATACTAGAACAACCACTTTCCCAGGTCTCCCTCTACCAGTTCTGCCCCTTCTCTGGATATACCTTATGACGGAAGGTACTGCATCATAAAAAACTACTAGGTCAACCTCAGGTATGTCCAAACCCTCTTCTCCTATACTAGTAGCTACTAAAAGATCGTATTTTCCCGAAGAAAAATCTTGTAATATTTTTCTCTGTTCTTCTTGGCTCATCCCCTTTAATTCTTCCCTCCTTGCTTGTCCAATAAATAGGGAAGCTCTAACTCCCGTCTTCTCTTTTAAGTAATTTAAGACAATTTCGGCTGTTTTTCTATAATTTACAAATACTATTCCCCTTTTTCCCCTTGTAATACCCTCTATATCAATTATGGAGGCTAGCTCCTCTAACTTTGGATGAACGGTTCCTTTTGGAAGGGATAAAAGCCAGTTCCAGGCTTTCAAAACCCTCCTGTCCTCGAGCAAAAGTCTATCAGAGATCGTCCTTCCTTTCCTTCTGAGAACTTTTTCTAAGTACTTCTTAGCAGGCTCAGGTCCTTGAGTTTCTAAGAGATTCATAAAATAGTGAAGTTTTATTAGAGCCGCAACAAGAGCAGAGGCAAATCTATCTTCCTTAAATGCAATGGTCTCAGCTCTTAGTCTTAAGAGATCTTTAAGTCTAACATAATCCCCGTCTTCTATTTCAATTAATCCTCTCTCTATAAGTTTTTCAAGCAGATCTTGATAGGAAGATCTCAATTCATCTAAAATAGATTGGTAGTCCTCAGGCAAGGTTACTCTAATCCAGTTTACCCTTAACTCAGCTACATATCTCCTTACATCAGGACTTCTTCTAGACCTTACCTCAACATGTTGAATATGAAGGTTGTCGACTATCTCTAAGATCTTCTCCTTGGAACTCCCAGGAGATGCTGTAAGCGCTAAGATTCTTGGCTCTCTTGCTTTATCTAAGTAATGTCTCGCTATGACAGTGTAAGGATAATTCCCAACTGCCCTATGGGCTTCATCAAAAACTAATAAAACGAAGTCGGATAGATCCAATCTTCCTGCGAGGATATCATTTTCAACTGTTTGAGGAGTAGCGGAGAAAACCCTCCCAGAGGACCAAAGATCAGCTCTCTTCTTGGGCGGGATGGTTCCAGTTACCAGGACAATATGCTCGTCCTCAATATTTAGGGTTTCAGAGAGAAATCGATGATGTTGGATCGCAAGAGGTCTTGTAGGTGCCAGCATCATAGCCTTTCCCCAGGGAAATTTCTGCAACCTATAGGCCATTACCATAGTGGCAATGGAAGTCTTGCCTAGGCCTGTAGGAAGCACTACTAATGTGTTCGCTTCAACAGCCTTTGCTGAAATAAGTTGTTGGTATAGTCTTGCTTCAAGCTTCCTTGGCTTAATGAGCGGATGTTGTATGAAGTCTTCAGGTTGTTCACGACCCATGTCAAGCTACTTCTCATACCCCTTACTCCTTTTAAATCGAACTAATGCTAGGATCTCCGCTGATCCTACTTTAGACCATTCATGGGAAAGAAATTGAAAAATTTAGGAGAGGCTCTTTAAGTAGCTACTATATTCCTCCGGAGTTAACAGATCCTTTATTTCTGCTTCCAGATCACTAGCCTCGACCTCAATAAGCCATCCTTCTCCGTATGGATCTTCTGTTATTTTTTCAAGTTCTCCAGTTACAAAAGCTTCCTCCCCTTCCTCTACAACACCTACTTCCTTGTTAACTAGGATTATCTTTCCGCTAACGGGAGAATATAGATATTCGGAAGCTTTTGCGCTCTCTATAACTCCAAAGGCTTCTCCCTTTCTAACCTCCGTACCAACGGGTTTCACCTCTACGCTCGTTAGATCTCCAAGTTGATGAGCTGCATAATGGGTTATTCCTATCCGCACCCTTCTCCCAGAAACTATAGATAACCACTCATGGGTTTTCGTATAGTATTTATCCCTCGGAACTTCCTCCAAATTAACCCCCTCCCTCACATCTCGTGAAGCAAATAAAACTTACTAATCGGAATCAACAGGGACAATGCCTGCTTTTCCTATAGCAAATATAGCCTCCCCCTCCTCCAAATAGGAGGAATCAACTACCCTGATTAACCTTCTATTTCCTTTCAACCTCCTTATTAGGAGCACTAAGTCAGGTAGATGACCCAATACATATCCTCCTGCAGGCTTATATCTCTCTATCTCAACACCTCTTCCTATCCTACCAACTACTTGGTTGGTTAAGAACACGATTGTGCCCTTTTCACTGGCTCTCCGTAACACCCTCACTAGCTCTTTAACAGCTTGCTGTCTGGACGCTAGCTCCTTTATTCCCTGAAATTCTAACCTAAAGGGTGTTAACAAGGAATCTACTACTATTAACCCTATATTTTCATCCTTAACCAAATCTACTGCTCTCTTTACAGCTATAAAGAGCTCATGTGTGTTGCTCACATTAACATAAAAGATTCCGTCCATTATCTTCTTTGAATCAAGCCCCCTACAACGGCACATTTCGGTTATCCTTAAGGGAGAGAAGCCCTTCTCGGTATCTATATAAAAGACCTTTGCACCAAGACCTCCTTTATCCTCCTCCAGTCTAGCATTTATAGAAATGTGCATTGCCATCTGGGTCTTCCCAGAAGCTGGTCTACCGTAAAGTTCAACTAAAGTTCCTTGCTCCAGCCCCCCTCCTAGAAGACTGTCTACCTCCCTTACTCCTATTTTCAGCCTTCTCTTGGGTACGCTTATCTCCGAAGCAGGTTTGATTTCAACATATGCTGCCCCAATTGTTCTTAGAATTTTTCTTGCAACAGCATTTTCTATCTTCAATTTCTCAGCAAGTTCGGAACTAGTCATAAAACGAACTTCGTCTATTCCAAGGCTGAATAGTTGGTCTATTAACTCTGGTGGGATACCAGCCTCCAAAAGTGATTCTCTGATGTCCTTAGCTCTGAGATTCACTGAAACTCCTCCCAATTAGAATAATCTCTTTTAGTTTATTTGTCCCGAAGTGAATAATAGGGGTTATAACTAAAAGGAATATGAAGGTTGTTGACTTAAGAGGCTCAATTATGTTTGATAAAACCAAAGCAAGAATAAGAAAACCTTCCTCATCAAGAATAGGAGTCCATTGACCCGGTTTTCTTCTTAAACGCCTCTTTAGGAAAGAGCTTACTAGATCTCCTAACA
>QMVU01000052.1 GCA_003661265.1 Thermoproteota archaeon
AGTTCCCCTTTCCTTCCACTCCTCAAGCAGTACCTTAGCAGACTCCCTTCCAGCTCTAACTCCAGCATCATAGAACAAAGCTCTAGCTTGCTCTCCGAAGCAATCCTCCACATCTTTCTGTAACTCGACGAAGGTCCCAGCTCTAATGATGATGACTCTGATCCCCTTAAATATCCTTATCCAAGCCTCACCGGGGAGGCGTCTTATCCCATAAATCCCGTCCATCACGAAAAAGTGACCGTAGCTATATATCAACCTGATCACGAGCTTGTTGTTAACTAGGCTGTATACCTTTCAATCTCCTCTGAAACTCGATCAGAACTTGAACAAGCTCGCTTTCGACATTTAGGCGGTAAGCCCGAACGGCTTTACCTATCTTAACCTGCTTAACGAGTCCCCTTTCCACTAGAAGGGGCATGACTCGCGAAATGCTCCCAGGATTCTTTTTCACCCTTCTAGCAATCTCCCTTACATTGAACATTTCCTCAGGATTCTCAAGAAAGAAATCCAGAACCAATAGGTATATTGATGGTCCGAAGAGCTCGTTAAACAAGGAACCCCCTAAATATGCTTAGAATCAATATTTAAATGTAACCTTTGTTTCATAAAAACAATAATCGTTGCTTATTAGAAACACTTATATAGGTCGCGTAGGGATGTAGGGAGACGAATCATTTGAGGGAAAGATCATGGAGAGGTCTTGTCATTTCAGCAGGACAGAGGACATGCTTGCTGATGCCTTAACAGAATCTCTAGAGGAGATATTAGGTAAGGTCGCCGCTAAGGCAGTAATTTGCATGATAGCGGAGCTCAACAAGTCATCGGAGGAACAGGCCATAAGGGATCCGAAGGCAATACACTTCGGGCTGATGGGGCTTTTCGGACCCGGAGGCAGAATAATCGAGAGGATGATATTGCAAAAATTAGGACGGAGCCTAAAAGGAATAGACGTAGAAGGCGACTTCCTAGATGAGATGAGGAGGCTAAGGGAAGGATTAGCAGATCAAGGGGGTTCAGCCAGCTCTTTTAGGTAGTCCAAGAACTCCTCCTTATTGGAAAACCTCCTATCACAGAAGGCCGTGTAGAAGGGACTCGGCCTTCCTTCCCCTCCCCATATCAGGTAAACCCGCTTTCCCATTATCCTGTGGCCGTACATCATCTCGCAGGCAACTCCAGGGGAACCTATGCCTAGAGGGTTGTAAACTATCACTAGATCGCTTGATGATATGAGGGCGAAGTCCCTCTTAACTATCTGACCTTCTACCAGCTCGCTAACGTTAAGTAGCTCAAGGTAGGGGTAGGAAAACCTCACCCTCCCCAGGTCGTCGTACTGAACCTCGAACTCTATCATAGCATTTGGATCTGGCTTCTCCCCCTTGCTCTTTACCTCCCTCTCGTATTCCTCAAGCTTCGTTAGAATTATCCCTTCGCTTATCGTGATTGGGTCGAAGACTATGTAGCCGAGATCCATTAACGAGTTTATGAACTCTCTTCTCTCCTCCCTAAACTTCTCCTCAAGCTCCGGGGATACGTGGGTCATCGGATAGCTAAGGTAAACCTTCGGCTTGTTTGTGTGCATTATCAAGTCGTAGAAAACCCTGGGACTATGGGCTCTCGCTACGATGAAGAAGTAGCTCTTTAACCTCCTAGCGTGATCCTCTACGGTCATTATCTCCTGTTCCCTCCAGGCTGCCAGATCCCTGAGCGAGAATCTCTGGGTTCTCCACTCGGGATCCTCCTTAAGGGTCTCCTTAACCATCATCACATCGTCGATTACGACGAGGAAGACATCTGGATGCAACAAGTCGACGTCATCGTAGTCTATTCCAGAGATTAGCGTGCCTCCCCAAAGGAAAGTGGCCGGAGACCTTATGACGTATATGCCGGGCTCCCTCCTTATCCTCTCCTTTATCTTCCTCAAAGCATCCTTCCTCAAAGATCTGAGAGTCTCTGGCAGCAGGTTCAGTATGTTCTCCTCGGTTACGTTGATGTTGTAGTCGGCTTCGGCTATCTCCCTCATCCTTTCAAAAGTCCTCTCAAGCTTTATCTCTACACCTTCTTCCCTCCTTCCGTATTCTACTGCCTCAAGAAGTCTCTCAATTGTTCTGCAACCAGCAGGTCCTGCGACCAACACTACCTTTGATCTCTTCACGACGCACACCCTGGAGCGGAAACCGGGGTTATGAGGCTTATGACCTCGATCACTAATAAATGAGAGGGCAGAGGAAATGACGATGTTCCTTCTAGTGAGGTCCAAAGAAAAGGAATCCTTGGAGGCAATCCAGCTAGTGAGGAGGAAAGGGCTAGAAGTTGAGATTTTGGACGCAGGAGATCCTAGCGTAGCTCCTTACCTAGTCCAAGAGATAGGCACAGCAGTCACCCCGACCCTAGTGGTTGGAAACTACGTCCTTCCAGGGCTCAACCTGATAAGGGAGTTCCTAGAGTCGAAGATCTCTGGAGGGGGTTAGGAAGCCCTTCTTCTCCGGATGAACTTTTTAGAGTCTTCCCATACATCAAGCTGGGTTGAATAAGTTCATCCATCCTACGGCCGTAGTTGAGGAAGGAGCTGAGATAGGGGAAGGCACGAGGATCTGGCACTTCGTCCATGTCAGGGAGGGGGCAAAGATTGGGAGGAACTGTAACATAGGGAAGGGCGTCTACATAGACAAAGGAGCGAAAATAGGGAATGGGGTGAAGATCCAGAACTTCGTCTCGGTGTACAGGGGAGTGGTAATTGAGGACGATGTGTTCATAGGTCCCCATGCCGTGTTCACAAACGACAAGTACCCTAGGTCGTTCAACGAGGAGTGGGAAGTCGTTCCTACCCTGATAAAGAGGGGCGCCTCGATAGGGGCCAATGCCACCATAGTTTGCGGGATTACAGTAGGGAAGTACGCGATGGTGGCTGCTGGAGCTGTCGTAACCTCAGATGTCCCGGATCATGGCTTGGTGATGGGGAATCCGGCTAGACTTGCTGGCTTTGTTTGCTATTGTGGCAGGACGTTGACCGGTGATCCCCTCTTCCTCGATGAGGAGGTAGTTTACAGGTGCGCTCACTGCGGAAAGGAGGTTAGAATAAGGAAATCCGATTATGAAAGGATGCTAAGGGAAAGAAGGGGAAGATAGGGCTAGTTTTGTGAGAAGCCCTCCCAAGATTATAAGGAGGGGGTGTCACCAATAGTGGATGATAGCATGATCGAACCCTGTCCTGAGGGCAGAGAGGATTGGGTAATAGCTGCCCTCCAGGAGCCACTTGAAGACGGAAAGGTGAAGTGCCTTGCTTGCCCCAGGTACTGCGTCATCCCTGAGGGAAAGAGAGGGGCTTGCAGGAGCAAAATTAACCTAAATGGAAGGTTGTGCGAGGTTAATTTCGGTAAGGTGAGCTCCGTTGCAATGGATCCTATAGAAAAGAAGCCCCTCTTCCACTACTACCCTGGTTCCTGGGCTTACAGCATAGGGACCGTTGGATGCAACTTAATGTGCGAGCATTGCCAGAACTGGGAGATAAGCCAGTCCGATCCATTGGATTTCCCCTGGCTTCAAACTCTAATGCCTGAGGAAGCCGTAAATGGGGCTAAGAGGGCAGGTGCTCTTTCCATAGCCTTCACTTACAACGAGCCTACTATAGTGAACCTTAAGTGGGTGGTCGAGACCTCGAAGTTGGCGAAGAAGGAGGGAATAAAGACCCTAAGTATAACAAACGGGTACTGGAGCAAGGAGACAAGGGAGCTTTTGGCTCCTCTCATAGATGCGGCAAACGTCGATGTGAAGGCCTTTACCGACGAATTTTACAGGGAAGTCTGCAAGGCTTCCTCGCTTAAGCCAGTTCTGGAAACTGTCCTACACCTTAAGAAGTCAGGGGTCCACGTGGAGCTAACTTATCTGGTTATACCAGGGCTAAATGATGGTGAGGATGAGATAAGGAGCTTTGCAAGGTGGGTAGTTGAGGAGGTTGGTTCAGATACGCCGGTTCACTTCTCAAGGTTCTATCCCCATTATAAGATGAGGGACAGACCTCCAACGCCCATAGAGACCGTGGACAGGGCCAGGGAGATAGCCATAGAGGAGGGAGTGAAGTACGTTTACACGGGAAATGTCTTGGGAGATCCTGGAGAGAACACATACTGTCCAAGTTGCGGAGAGCTTCTGATTAAGAGGTACGGGTTTGACGTGCTCAAGTGTAACCTCCTTGAGGGTAACACCTGCCCAAAATGCGGGGAGCCCATTGCGATAATCGGAAGATGCACCACCAGGGGATGGAGGTTCCTGTGATCCGAGGACAGGCTTTTTAACTGTCCTTGAGGATATCAACTAGATTTTGATGAAGGAGAAGACCTTGGGGATCTTGGGAGGGATGGGTCCAGAAGCCACAGTGTACTTCATGAGGAAGATAATAGAGTTAACTCCAGCTGAGAAGGACCAGGATCACATCAGGATGATCGTGGTTAACGACCCGAAAACCCCTGACAGGACCGCTGCCATATTGGAGGGGGGAGAGAACCCAGTTCCCATCCTAATCAGGAACGCAAAGCTCCTTGAAGAGGCTGGAGCAGATCTTATAGCTGTTCCCTGCAACACCTTCTTCTTCTTTTACGAGGAGGTTCAGAGAGCCGTGTCCATACCGATAATACACATGATAGAGGAGACTGCAAAGGCTTTGAGCGAAGCTAACGTGAAGAGGGCCGGAATATTGGCGACTAAGGGGACTCTTAAGACCCGCTTGTATCACAATGCCCTTGGGAGGAAGGGGATAGAGCTCATCGAGCCCTGCGACGTAGAGGGGGTGATGAGGGCCATATACGAAGTAAAGGCTGGGAAGAAGGAATATGCTAGGAAGAAATTCCTTGAATCCTTTAGGGAGCTGAAGGAGAAGGGTGCGGAGGTTGTGATAGCTGGATGCACCGAGATACCCCTTGCCCTATCCAGGGAGGAGGCGCCTTACGTTGATCCCATGGAGATAGTCGCTAAGATCGTTATCCGGGAAATAAAAGGGGTGGAGCTGAAACTCCTCAGCTAGGATGTGCCATTACGCGAAACATAAGTCAGAACTTGTAGCCCATCTTCCTGAGGAACTCCCTCCTCTCCCTTATGTCCTCCTCCCCCTCTATGCCCTTGGTCTTGAAACCATCTATAACCCCTAAGATCCCCCTGCCCTGCTCGGTTTCGGCCACAATAACCTGCAATGGATTTGCGGTGGCACAATATATCCTGCAAACTTCTGGAACGCTCTTCAGCCTCTGAAGGACGTTTATCGGCCAGCCTTCCTTAAGGAATATTATGAAGGCATGACCAGCCCCGAGCTTAAAAGCGGTTTCAGCTGCTAACTTCCTCAGCTCCTCGTCGTTCCCCTCGTGTCTGATTAAACACTTTCCAGAGGACTCAACAAAGGCTATTCCGAACTTTATCCCAGGGACTGTGTTAACTAGGGCTTCGTAAATGTCCTCAACAGTTTTTATGAAGTGAGACTGACCCAAAATAACATTGCATCCTTCAGGCGGTTTAATGGGCACAATTTCCATCTTAAAACTAGTGTTACGCATTTACCCACCCAGATCAAGGATCATACGAAGCTTATTAATAAAATTCATAGAAACGCCCTAAACGACCTCTTTTCCTCACATAATCGTCAAAGATACTAATATGTGCTTCAACCAAGATGTATCAGGCTCTTCGCGAAGGCATAGTAAAATTTTTTAACAATCCTCGTTGAACCAACGGGGATCGTACATATGTTTAAGCGAGATTTAGCAGTTCTCAGGCATATGCCTGAGAACTCAGATATAAGGGAGGTGTCTGGATGAGTTATTCGCGACTGAATGCTTCTGCTGCAACGTTGACGAAAAATAGAACGCCTGATTCGGTTGTTCCAATAAGTGGGCTGTGCGCTACTTGTGTGGATGGATGCATAGGTCCGTGCGAAATAGGCAAGTCAGCCTACAGGGGACCAGAAGTGCTCTATCCTCAACCTTTCGGAATAATCACAACCGCTGCCACGAAAAAATATCCAGTAGATTTATCCCACTTTACAATACTAGGAACGGTGAGGGGCGCACATGGAATAGAACCCGATCCAGATAAAGCTCTATTTATAAATGTGGATACAGAGCAGAGAATAGGTAGAGATAAAGGGATAAAATTGAAATTACCTATTTCTATCGGAGCTCTAGGCTCAACAGCCGTAGCAAAGAGGAACTGGGAAGGATTAGCTATTGGTGCAGCACTCTCAGGCATTATGTTAACAATAGGTGAGAACGTGTGTGGCATGGATCCGAACTCTTTGTTCGAAAACGGAAAAGTTGTCTACTCTGAGGATATGGAAAGAAGGGTCAGGCTCTTCAGAGAATGGCAACAGGATGGATATGGCACTATTGCTGTACAAGCTAATGTTGAGGATACTAAACTTGGGGTGCACGAATACGTGTTGTCAAAACTGGAAGTCGATGCTGTTGAAATCAAATGGGGCCAGGGTGCGAAAAGCATAGGCGGAGAGGTGAAGATAAAGGACCTTGAGAGAGCGCAGATGTTGAAGAAAAGGGGGTATATAGTCCTACCAGACCCCTTCGATCCGGTCGTTATAGAAGCATTCAAACGTGGAGCCTTTCATGAATTTGAGAGACATTCGAGATTGGCAATGGTAGAAGAGGAGAGTTTCTGCAACAGGGTTGATGAATTAAGAGAAGCTGGTGCAAAGTATGTTTTCTTAAAAACTGGTGCATATAGACCTAGTGCTCTTGCACTTGCAGTAAAATTATCCTCAGAAGCAAAAATTGATTTACTGACCGTAGATGCGGCTGGGGGCGGGACCGGCATGAGTCCTTGGAGAATGATGAATGAATGGGGCGTACCGGGGATAGAGCTTTGGTCGCTACTCTATAAATACCTAGATAAATTGGCAAAGAAGGGTAGATACATACCTGACGTCTCAATAGCGGGAGGATTCGCTTTTGAAGATCAAATATTCAAAGGTCTATGTCTTGGTGCACCTTACTTCAAGCTTATCACAATGGCTAGAGCCCCACTTACAGCCGTGATGGTTGGAAAGAACATCGGCAAGAGGATTGAGGAAGGGAGAGTACCGACCTACATTGCTAGATTCGGAACAAGAAAGGAGGAGATATTCATAACAGCCCCAGAACTCATGGAAAGATTCGGAGAAGATTTCCACAAGATTCCAGCTGGCGCCTTGGGTCTTTACACATATATGAAAAGGCTTGAACAAGGACTAAAGCAACTC
>QMVU01000053.1 GCA_003661265.1 Thermoproteota archaeon
AGGACTGCGAGATTTGCCTGGGCACCGAAATAGTTGCAGGAGAGCTTATCTGCAAGTCCTGCGGTGCAAGATTTGGAATTTATAGAGGGGTGCCCTGTCTGTTAATCGGGTGATTTAAAGAACAAGCGCTGAAAAATACAGAGCAATCTTTTAATATTGATAGCGTGAATTAGATCTCTAGAATTCGGGGCGTAGCTCAGTGGTAGAGCGGCCGGCTGTAGGGGTTCGGATGGCCGAGCCCTCTCGGCAGCCGCTCATTCAATTCCGCCAGAAACCGGCAGGTCCCGGGTTCGAATCCCGGCGCCCCGATCTCTTTTCTCTTAAGTACTCCTAAGCTTTTTGAGCCTGTAAAAAACTCTGGAGGCAATTGAACTTCTTTCTAAGTTTGAATTTAATATGGCTCTGGAGATCTCTTCAAGTTCATCCTTCGGTAACAATCGTATCACATTACCCACCTTCTCCCTAAGCCATAAGTTTCCTTCGCACAGCCTAAACATGTCCGGATCAGCGCTCAATAACCCAGCTCTTATTAACTTATATGAGGTCTCAGGAGGTATTCGCTCAAAGATCTCAGGAGTTCTTCGGGGGATTTCACTAACTATAGCCCAAAATTCCTGAGCAGCATAAGAAAGACTTATCTCTCCCCTGTTAAGCCTGTCTATGATTTCATCTATTCTAGAAAGACTTCTCAAGTTCAAACACCCTATTAACGGCCTCCGTCTTCCTATATATCATCATTAATCAGGGATCACCTCCATCTTCATCGGCCGTGAGGGAATCCCCGCATTGACCATATAAATCAGTGGGATCTGTTTATTATCACCACCCTCAAACCACTTCTTCTCAAAAGTTTTTCAAGCAATTCCACGTTTTGAGGGCTAATAGTAGCACCTGCAGCTCTTTCATGCCCGCCGCCACCCAATTTCGCAGCTAGTTCTAAAGCACTAACCCTAGACCCTCTTCTACTCCTTATTGACAGTCTACCCTTACCGTTGTCAGAAATCCTCAAAACAGCCTCAAGATCGACCAAATTCTGGAGCTTATAGTGAATTAACGGACTGAGATAACCAGGGCCTCTTCCTACATGAATTATAACCGCAAGATCCTTCCCATCTCCTATCCTCTCCGAGAGGGAGTCTATCCACGAGAGAAAATCTGCCTCTTTGTCCTCAATTTCCTTCCACAGAGGAAGAACTGTACTCAATCTCAAGAGTTCCTCTCCTTTTGAAGGAACTTCTCTTATGAGCTCTTCCATAACTTTCTTAAGGGCTTTCTCCCTTCCTGGGGAGGAAAACAGTTTCCTAATAACTACCGTGAACTTTATTGAGCCCTCATCGTATTTACCTGAATCGACTTCCGAAGTTAAATCGACTAAGGGCTTAAGGTCTTTTAAACCCTCTTCTTTAAGTAATTCCCACACAAGAAGGGCTGTCGAGGGATAATTAGGTTTAACAAAAGATTTCAAAGCCCTCTTTCTTCCTAACTCTACATTGCTGGGATGATGGTCAATGAGAAGTTTACACCCTCCTTTAGGAGGAGGAAGATCTGTAACTATGTCATATCTCCTTCTGTCATCTATCGCCCAATATGGTGCGGAAAATGCCACGCTTAGAACCTTCTCCAAAAGTTTCCAGAAAATGCCAGCTGAGACTAGCCCATCTAGATCCTCACCATGTGTTAGTAAGCTATATGGGGGGTCTACTTGGGATTCAAGCCACACTAAAAGGTCTTCCAAGTTCACGCACTCCCTACAGACGATTAGGTATTAGGGTATTTAAAACAACATTGAGTGGAGGAACTGAGGCGAAGTTGGGAAGAAAAGTGCTGACAGCAGGAACGTTCGATATAATACATGCTGGACATGTGAGACTTCTGTTAGAAGCCAAGAAGTTGGCTGGATCAGATGGGGAATTGGTGGTAATCGTAGCTAGAGATGAAAACGTCAGGAAATACAAGGGACACCCCCCAATATTCACAGAGAGAGAAAGGCTTTTCATGATACAGAACCTCAAGCCAGTTGATAGAGCAGTTTTAGGGGATCTCAAAGATCCTCTCCTAATAATCGAGAGGGAAAAGCCAGATATAATTGTCTTGGGATATGACCAGTGGGCGGCAGAGGATTGGCTTACCGAAGAGCTCACGAAAAGAGGGTTAAAGAGTAAAGTTATTCGTATGAAGAAATTCGAGGTGGAGATATCGTCCTCTAGCAAGGTCGTTGAGAGAATAATGAAGTTGTTTGGAAACCAAAAACAGGAAGGCAAGGAAGTCTGATAAATGCTCTATCGGCTAGATTTGAGCTCTCAGTTCTTAGGTTTTTATAGACCTACATCTTCCTGAATATCGGAATCTCAATGTGTGTGATGAATGCTGGATGTCCTCTTTTTGCGACTGTTACATACACTACGACCTTAGTGTAGTTTCCTGGAGGCAAAGAGAGAATAACATAAGTCTCACCTTTCATGTTAGTTCTGCTCAAATTAGGATAAAGGGATGCATTAGTAAGGTTCGTCCAAATCCAGACAACAGCATCAGGAACTGATTGATTAAACTCGTCATATACTTTGACCGTAAGATTTACCGTCGCGTTCTCTCCTGGTTTAAGGTGCAGAATGGAAGGTTTAGCGTATATCAATGCTGAGATGTTACACCCGGTGGTTATAGGAAAATAAGTCTCTCTAACGACACTTTTTTCACCATAATTTGCTTCAACACGAGCTACCTGTAGCCCAATGGAGTACTTCTCCTCATCTGCGATAAAGCTAGCGACGACATCTCTCTCGCTTATCGAGGAAAACTCTTTACTTTCTATCTCTCTTCCTGTAGCCCCATCTACTATCTTCAAGGTGCAGGAAGCTGGAATTTCTTTAAATGTAATTTTTACATCGAACTTAGCTCCTAAAGGAACTATTTCAGGCTCAATTTGTATCTCAAATGGATACCTCTCTGGCAGGTTTGGCAGCACCAAGATCAATAACAGCAACACCATGTTGAAGCCTATGGCCAGTTTAAGCCTCCCATCCATCCTCATATGTGATCGGATCTGCTCCCTGCTCATCTCTTTTAAGATTGTTGCATCCAACAATGAAATCCATGGATACAAGGTCTCTCAACTAAAGTAGAGTTCTCTGAACTCTAGTGAATGGACTGTGAGAATTTTTATGTATGGAACCATGAATTCATGGAAGCAGTTGGCCCCCTTAATGGAGAAATACGTAGATAAGCTTGAGTTCATAGAAAGTCCAAGGTACATATTTTTTGGTCCAAAAGCCCTAGAGAGAACCCCAATGATTCTAAGAGCTTTGGAGATAAGAGGAACCATTATGATAATAACGGGTGGCACTCATACCTATAAGATAGCTGAGAAGTTGGCTGATAGGCTTGATGAGGAGAACTGGTCGTATGAGATACTGAAAGTCACCACTAAGATGCCCAAAACAAAGGATATCGAAAATCTCGTCGAGAAAGGAAGAAGTGTTCGTCCGGAGCTTCTGATTGGAGTTGGAGGAGGCAGAATTCTTGATGTAACCAAGCTTATGGCTGCATGGCTTGGACTAAAGTACTTGAGTGCTCCTACCTCAGCAAGTCACGATGGGGTTGCCTCTCCTTGCATAAACTTCCTACTCTCAAGGCAAATTGAGAGCGAAAAGGGTCCAGAATGGGCGGTGGCTGAGGCCCCCTTCGCGATTATCGCAGATACAGAGATAATAAAGAACGCGCCATCAGAAACGTTTAAGGCAGGGTTTGGTGACTTAATATCTAAGATCACAGCTGTTAAAGACTGGGAGCTAGCTTCGAAACTTAGAGCAGAAAGGTATAGTGAATACGCAGCCTCTATGGCCTTATTGAGCGCTAAAATAGTTATGGATCACGCTAACGAAATAAGGCCTGGTTTTGAGGAAAGTGCTAGAATATTAGTAAAGGCTCTGATAGGTAGTGGGGTAGCCATCAGCATAGCTGGTAGTTCTAGACCAGCAAGCGGCAGTGAACACCTTTTCAGTCATGCATTGGATATCCTTGCCGCTGAAAAAGGGTACAGAAATACGCATCACGGGATACAGGTTGCCCTCGGGACTATAATGATGGCAGACCTACAGGGTCAGGATTGGAAGAAGATAAGGGAAAAACTCATGGAAGCAGGTGTCCCCGTCACGGCCAAGGAAGCCGGTCTAGATAGGAAAGCGGTAATAGAGGCCCTTACAATTGCGCACAAGATTAGAGATAGGTTCACAATATTAGGCACAAGTGGTTTAACAGAAGCTGCAGCAAAGAGGCTAGCTGAGAGGACTGGCGTAATTTCATGAAGATTACGCATAATAAATCCCGGAAGATCTAGCCATCTGATCCATTTTGGAGCCTGGTTTATTCACCCTAGGTCTTCCTGTGGAGGGATCTCTTCTTATGGTTATGTCAACGTCCTTCAGGAATCTGTTCATCCCCTTAGACACTTCTAATGGTCCCTCAGCTAACCCATGAACTCCCGGCTTTCCTCTGAAAACCATCACTCTATCTGCCAAGGACTCCGCCATCAAGAGATCGTGCTCGACAACAATTGCCGCCTTATTATCGCCTTCTACCCTCCTTTTTATAGCGTTAGCGGCGGCTAGTCTCATTTCAACGTCTAAAAATGCACTAGGTTCATCCAATAAGTACACGTCGGCGTCTCTTGCAAGCGTTGCCGCTATGGCCACTCTTTGAAGAGCGCCTCCGCTTAACTCATCAACTCTTCTATCAAGGAGACCAGAAAGTCTGAGTCTGCGGAGAACTTCCGTTTTGAAATAACTTGAGGAGTAAAAGGATCCGGCAACCCTCCTCAATAGTTCCTCAACAGTTCCTTCAAAATCGGAGCGGAGATACTGAGGCTTGTAAGCCACTTTCAGGCCCGAAGTTAAAACATTTCCAGAGTCCGGTTCCAACTCTCCAGCCAATATTCTAACGAACGTGGTCTTTCCTATTCCGTTAGGACCAAGTGCCACTACTACTTCTCCAGCAATTATCTCTCCTTCCCCAACGTCCAATCTAAAGCTTTCATCGTATTTCTTTACGAGATTGGTGTAAACAACCAAAGGAGTTCTTTCAGTAGGTTTTGCGGCCCCTCTCTTCACAAACTTTATCGAATAATCCCTGAACCTTACGTTATCCTCAGGCAGGTAACCATCTAAGAATATGTTTATCCCATCCCTGGATGAGTGAGGAAAACTGACAATCCCATATACATCTGGAAGTCCGTACATTATATGGACGTAATCGCTTAGGTAGTCTAGCATCGCAAGATCATGCTCTGCGAGCAAAATAGATCTATCTTCCCTTAATATTGATCTTATAGCCTTTGCTACACTCATTCTCTGATAAATATCCAAGTAGTTGCTGGGTTCATCAAACACGTATAGGTCTGCGTCCTTTAGACATGCTACTGCAACAGCTAGCCTTTGTAATTCGCCTCCGCTTAACTGAGTGACGTCTCTATCTTCTAATCCCTTAAGACTAAGGAGCTCCATAATTTCCTTTCTTCTGCCGGTCTGATCGGCCCTTCCTAAGATCTCCGACACGGTCCCTCTCACAACTTTAGGGATGAGATCTATCCTCTCTGGCTTCATTGAGACGGTTATGCCTCCTTCCGATATGTTTTTGAAGTGATCCTGTAATTCAGAACCCCTAAACCTTTCCATTATGTCCTCCCAAGATGGCTCCTCCTCTAACGCTCCTAAGTTCGGTTTCAACGCTCCTGAAAGTATCCTAAGCACAGTTGTCTTGCCAACCCCATTAGGTCCTATCATGCCTACTATCGCTCCTCTTCTTGGGATTGGAAGCCTGTAGAGCACGAATCCGTTTTTTCCATACCGGTGGATCTCTTCGCCTACTACAGGAGCTGGAAGGTTAACAATGGATATCGCGCTAAATGGACAAACTCGAACGCAGATACCACATCCAGTGCAGAGACCTTCGTCTATGATCAGGAGATTTTCCTCATCAAGTCTTATGGTGTCCTCTTCCCCCGACTTAACTTGAGGACAGTACTTAATGCACTCTAATCCGCACTTCTTCGGATTACATTTATCTCTGGAAACCACCGCTATCCTACGCCTTAACTTCTAACCCTCCCGTTCCAAGATGCTTTTAACCTTCTCATACCCTAAATCAAAGGCTTTTATGTTTGGTTCTCTGTACTTTTCGGGCACTGATAGCTCTAAAACTTCCCTTATATCCCGATTGGAGAACGGTAGGATTCCTGTCGCAGATGCGCCTCCAAGCATGACAGAATTAGTTACTATCGGATCTCCAATTTCTTTAGTAGCTATCTCGGTTGCGTTAAACATTATTAGCCTCTTTGGATTTAGAGAAAGGAGAAGGCCTTTGATCTCCTCAATACTAGGGACAGGAAATCTTTCTAGGTAGGCTGACTGTGGAGGAACTATGTGACTGTTTGAGACTATGGTGGTTCTTTCGCTGACGAAATTTGCGTACCTCATGGCCTCCAGAGGCTCCATTGCAATAAGTAGGTCAAGAGTACCCTCTAATATCAGAGGACTCTTGACTCTAGAGCCTATCCGAATCTCAGTGTGAATAGAGCCATACCTTTGCGCAAGTCCGTGAACTTCGCTTTGAGCAAAGTTGAGTCCATTTCTAAGAGCGGTTCTAACGATTACATTTGTGGCAAATAATATGCCTTGACCCCCAACTCCTGAGACTATCACGTTTACCTCGCTCACCTTATTCACCCCCTTCAAACCAAGGCTTTGCTCCTTCTGACGGCTCTATTGCACCATATGGACAGATGGAAACGCAGGATCCGCATCCAAAGCAGACAGAAGGGTCTATCATCATCTTCTCTCCAGTATCCACGAAAGCAGGGCACGCGTATGTGTTTATACAGACCAAGCAGTGAGTGCACTTCTCTGGGTTGACTCGGTAGGGTATTATCTTCTCCCCCTTTCTTCTCTTTTTCCTTACAGTAAGCAAAGCGCATTCTCTCTTAGCAATTATAACAGATGGGCCTTCTACATTGAGTGCCTCCCTGATAGCATTTTCCATCTCCTTAAAGTTGTAAGGATCTATCTCCCTCACGAACTTAACTCCGATGGATCTGACTAACTCCCCAATATCAATCATAGGTGCCTCCTCTCCCATCGCATCAACTGGAACTCCGGGATGGGACTGATGTCCTGTCATGGCTGTTATTCTGTTATCTAGAATGACAGCTACGAAAGCATG
>QMVU01000054.1 GCA_003661265.1 Thermoproteota archaeon
CTCAACTTCCATCCTCGCGCTGAGCTTCTTTAAGCCTCCAGAGTATCATGATAACTGGAAAGGAAATCGGTCTATCCTTTAGCGAGCGCGTGCGCTTACTTTAAGTATTTAATGCCATAGCTAACGTAAAGCTTAGGTAGGAGTGCTGTCTCAGGATATGAGAACTGAGCCCGCTTCCTGGCTTTAGCGGACTAGATCAGGAAGTATCAGCAAACGTTTAATTCAGTTGGGAGCTTAATCAAACGCCTTCCTCTCCAGGAATCTCGCTTTCAACCTTCTTTTTCGCCTCCAATATTTTTCTTGTTACGGGGAGAGGAAGAGCAAGATCCTCAGCTCTCTCCGGTGTTGGCCTAAGTATCACAAGACCTTTGCCCGCTACGATGGCTATCTCGTACATCCTCAGGTCATGCTGCGTTTGCCTCATCTTCTCAATTAACACATATCTCCTCAGAACGCCTCCTCTCACAGCCCTTCTGAACCTTATTATGCCATCAGCTATGTGCTCAAGTCCGAATCCAAATGCTGAAGCGGTTGTGATGGCATATTGAGTGGTAGCTAGAACCGTGAAGTCCCATTTGTATAGGACCTTCTTCATGTAATAGCTGTACTTCCTGGCCATCGCCGGTCTATCTAGCCAGAACGCGCTCATGCTATCGACGACCAGTCTTGCCCTTCCATATCCCAGGACTTTTTTAGCTTCAATTACTTTCTGAACGAGTTGCTCTGGATCCAAGCTCGTAAGGGTCCACCTATCATGACCCATAAGCGCATCTATTATTATGGCCTTCCCCTCAGAAACCGCAGATTCAAGATCCATTCCAAATTGAGATGCCTGTTTCATCACGGACTCTCGCGACTCCTCAGTCGTGACATAGATGACCCTGTCCCCTTCCTTAATCCCCTGCCAAGAGAAGTGAAGCCCCAGCACGGTTTTACCAGTCCCTGGCTCCCCTGCTACAGCAACGAAGAAGCCCTTTGGTATCCCCCCACAAAGCATTTCATCTAGCTTTATGATACCGCTCGATAGTCGCTCTATATCCTTCAAGATATCATCAAGCGAGATTAACTAAATAGTTTGATAAAAGTTATCTCTTTTGGAGAGGAAGGAGACTCTAGGTTACATCGAAGCAAACCCGAGAATAAAGTTCTGGGACGGTTTAGCTTTGAAGAGCGAATGCTTTTAGTTTAATGTTCTTCAACAACGTAATAGGAGGTCGTCTACGGTAGCACTTAGTGGATGATAAGCGTGAGAACGAGGCCCTTTTCATGGATGTCTTGCGTCATGATACGATTTTATATCTCAAATAACTTTCTATATAGGTTCTTTCTAGCTGATAATCGCATTCAGGTGAATAGAAAGGGTGAAAGGGGAGGAATTAGAGGATCTAAAGCTTGAAATCAAACGCTTTTTGCTCAGAAGAGGTGTTGACTTGTTTGGTGTAGCAGATGTAAGTGATTTATACAAGGATTTCAAGAGAGCTGTGGTATTTGCCGTATCTCAGGAAAAGCTGAATGCTTTGGCCTCAGCTCATCGCACAACTGTGATAGCGTTCACCTCCAACTTCATCGATAGAATTGCTGTGCTTCTGATGGATCTTTTGGAGAGGAGGGGTTACAAGACAGCGGCCCTCCTCTTTGGGGATGAGATGGTCCCTCTTCACTTGGTGACGGACAGATCCAGATACGTAAAGCGTTACATGCTGAAGATAAATCACGTAGAACTAGCAGTTAGGGCAGGGCTAGGGATTAAGGGGAAGAACAATCTCTTAGTAACCCCCCAATATGGGCCCAGAGTTGTGCTCATGAGTGTTCTAACTAACGCAGAATTACCAGCAGATAAACCCATTACGTCCTTCAATCCCTGTAAGGGATGTAATAAGTGCATTGAAGTCTGTCCTTATAGGTCCGAGTTTGATAGGGGTAAGCCGCTCAACATAGACTGTATGAAATGTAGGATGTGCGTCGATATATGTCCCGTAGGCAAGTGACTTGCTCGCTCCTTCAGCTCCTGCACCATCCTCTTGTACGGAGAGGTAATTGACCTATTAAGCTAGTACTCTATCCCCCTCCTTTCTCTTACATTCCTATCAAAGGGGTGCTTAATCTTCCTAATCTCAACAACGTAATCTGCGAGCTCATATAACTCCTCAGGAGCATTACGACCCGTCAGTATGAGTTCCACGTGAGGAGGCTTGATTTTTATCAAGTCAATTACGTCCTCCATGCTTAGGAGGCCGTAATGAAGGGCCATGTTAACTTCATCTAATACGACTACATCATACTTCCCGCTTCTAACGATTTCCCTGGCGGTCTTCAATCCCCTTTCCGCATATTTCCTCTCCTCATCTATCTCATCCTCACTGAACCAGGCCTCTCTTCCAAACGATAGGATCGTAAAGTTTGGGAGGTATCTTGCAGCTACAACTTCCCCGACTTCGCACCTCTCCTCCTCCCACCAAGCAACCCCGGCCTTCATGAATTGTATGACGCACGCCCTCAAGCCGTGGCCAATAGCCCTTAAACATAATCCTAGAGCAGAAGTAGTCTTTCCAGGACCATCTCCAGTAATTATGTGGACTAATCCCCTCTCTAATCTTTTTATAGGCAATTCAACCGTTCAAGATACGATTTAATTATTAAAAATGTTTGAGAGAGTTGGTAAGGTAATGAGGGCAAGGCCAACGGAGATAATAGAGCGAGTCGTCAAAAAAATAGCTCCAGGCAGAGCTCCATCCTTTAGAGAGGCTCATGTGATTAAGGCGTTGATTGTAATCGATGACTTAGGGTGCATCGGCAGGGCTAGGCTATCAAAGATCCTAAACCTAACTGAAGGAGAGACGAGGACGTTGTTGAAACACCTGAAGAATGAAAACCTGATTTCCACCTCAAAAAGAGGAGCTAGGCTGACGAAGAAAGGTGAAAATTTGCTGAAAGACCTTCGCCAGAGAATTGGTGATTATGTAAGCGTTCCGAGAAGTTCATTAACCGTTGGCCCTTCAAATGTGGCTATTCTCCTTAAGGATGCGGCTTCAGCCATTAGATATGGTCTGGAGCAATTCTATGAAGCCCTTAAAGTGGGCGCTATGGGAGCCACTACGTTAGTGTTCACCCGAGGAGAGCTTAGGATTCCAGGCACCGGGGAGAGAGTGGTCGAATTTGACAAGGAAGCGTGCGAGAAATTGATTGAAATTTTCAAGCCAAAGGAGGGAGATGTGATAGTCATATGCAGCGGTGATGACAGGGAGACGGCGGAGCTAGGTGTCCTCTCGATAGCATTTCAAATCTTAAAGTACATATCTTCCGAAGGAAGGCCTTCATCTGGGTGAGATTTCCAAAAAACAAACGACCCTTTAGCTCTTCAATGAGCTTTGTCCGCGAATTACCGCCCTTTAAGAACCTTCTTCACCTCTCTCTCGAAGACCCTATCAAATTCCTTTAACAAATCCTCGTCTATCTCCCCTCCAAGCGGCTTCCTCTTAGCCTCCTCAAGAAGCTTATGGGCCATCTCCCTAGCCCTAATCCTAGCGTCCTTAGCCCCTTCCCTCTCCCACTCTTCCCTCAGTTTCCTATCGCTTAGCTTTGGAAGATAAAATTCCGTTTTGATGTGCCTCACAGTGTGCTTTTGCGTGAGATATTGACCAGCAGGACCTACCTCCTCTATCACATCCAAGCCCAGGGTTTCATCGTTGACCTCTATTCCTCTGAAGACCCTCTTGCACATCCCGAGGATCTCGTCGTCTATAACCATCTGTTCAAGACTGTATGTCAAAGCGGACTCGATGAAGCCAACCGCATCGTGTATAAGATCGGCTCCTGAGAGGCCGACCAGCAAGCTTATCATCGCCTTCTCATAACTAGCTTGGACATCTGGTATCTTCGAATCTGTCATGCCGCCTGTTGCGTAAACTGGTAACCTATAGAAATGGGCCATTTGAGTTGCTGCTACGCTCAGAAGGGCCACTTCTATAGCTCCGCAGCAGTAGGTTCCCAGCCTGGGGTCCATTATAGCAGCCACGGTTCCGTATATCGCGGGAGTTCCTGGATTCACTAGTTGGGTTAAAACAATCCCGCCCAACGTTTCTGCGTTCTGCAAAGACAGGGTTCCAGCAAGAGTGGCTGGGCTTGTGGCCCCTGCCTGAGGCTCGCTACCTACTATGGTTGGAATTCCCTCCTCGGCCATCTTAATCAGGATCTCCGCTCCCGTCCTGCCCCAAAGAAGAGGAGTTGTTGAGCAGCAGACAACAGCCCCTAAGGGTCTCTTCATTAACCCCTTTTTCCCTCCAGAAAGGACTTTCAGCATCTCAGCTATTCCTTCAGCTTCTTTTTTACTGCATATTTCGCCTTCAACTGGTTTCATGCAGTACTTAAGGGACTCATGAAACTCGTAAAGCCCGGCTACTTCTCTCGGTACATCTCTCGGATGAACTGGGATGTGAAAGAAATCCACATTATCCAACTCATTTGTCAGCAAAGCTATGTCCCTAAGGTCCTGAAGGGTTGCGTCCCTCCTGTTTCCCTCCAAGTCAAGGACATACGTTGCTGTCCCTCCTGTGCCATAGTGGACTCTCCCTCCTTCGAGCAATATGTCCAGTTTGGGATTAAGCCCGCAGAGCTTAATCGTCGCAGGTGCCTTTCTTATTGCCTCCTCCACAAGACTTTGGGGCATCCGCACCCTTTTATCATTGAAATCCACGTAAGCGCCTGCTTCAGCCAAGATCTCCAGGGCTTTTCGGCTGTTAATCTTCAAACCGATCTTCTCCAGTATGTGAAGGGATGCCATGTGGACCTTATACACCTCGTCTCGGGACAATATGCTAAATTCGATCATGAAGACCCCACCCAAAATCGAGGTTACAAGATCTTTACGCTAGAAAAGCTTCTATTATTTTGTCGTCCTTTCCATCTTAGGATCTGCGATATTCTTCACAATGCCGATATTCCTCACACTCCTTGTAAAAGTATGGCATAATTGATCTGGATTCCTTAAAGAGGAACAGGACAAAGGTTTTCTTAGCGACTCTCATAATAACGGCGATCATAACACTGGATCCAACTCCGCTGACGATGTTCCTGCTATCTATTCCCTTCATAGTTCTGTATGAGATCTCAATTTTGGCGTCTTCTCGTTTGAAGAAATGAGGGCTTTTACCAATCGAGCAAGCGATTTCAGTAAGCTTTTCGAGAACTTAGCTATAGATGTTTTATAGAGCAAGCAAACGCATTTCTCCCTCATAAGGCCATTAAGGCTCCTCGGATGATTCTTAGAGTAAGTAACAGTACGTCCAAGAGGAGGTAGGTGCCGTCTAACATTCGGCAATAGATCGCCCAATATCCATCCTATTTCAACCTCAGTAAGAGGAGAGTTGACCCCAACTAGACAAATTTATTCGGGCCATAAGGGTGAGATGAACTTCGCTAAAGCCATCAGGACTCCATGCTCATATAGATCGCTTCTTTTCACGATCCCTCTTGTGAAAAAACCGATGGCACCTTCTTTTCTCTTCGTGTCCTCATGACCAGTTAGCTCATCCATGATATCTCCAAGCTCTTCTCCTCTGAGAAGCCTAGGGACTAGAGCACTTGGACATTCAAACCATCCAGACATGCCTGTCGACATTTTTCCAGATCTGTCGATTATGGCAACGAAGCCAGCCAAATAATACTTGTTGGAAAAGGAGAAGAGACCTCCCTCTATCCCAACACCAAAATCAGCACTAGGAACAAGTTCCAATGCAGCAAGCGCTCTGTTCACAGCTCCCTCTACAGCTTGCTCTCCAACTGGCTGAGGAGGTACCCCAGAGTCAACTTCAACGGGGATCACTTCAACTTCGCCGAAAGCCTTCCTAAAGGCCCTCTCTGCAGCCCTCTTCTTAACAGGATTGGTGGACCCTAAGGCCACAATGACTTTTCCTCTCTCTTCCCTCATGAGGGCACCATCTCTCTAAGGGTTTGGGAAACGATGGGTTAAAATTTTACCCGTGATTTTCGATGCTGTGTCCCAGCCCAGGTTGCGGGGAGTTGATGTTTTCATAGTTATGGATGATAAGGCTGAATCTAAAGGATTAGAGAAGGAAAAAGGCCTCTCGATACTTGTCAGGGCGCATTATCCGAAAAAAGATCTGGACATCTTATTTGACACTTCGATTACGGGAAAAAAGGTCTTATCAAATATAAAAAAGATGAACTTGGGTCTAAAATTCTCCTACATCGTCCTCTCTCATAAGCATTGGGACCACACTGGAGGGCTCTTAGAGGTCTTAAAGGCAAGGAACGACTGGATTCCCGTACTTCATGGACGAAACTTCTTCAGAAGGAGCATAGCTGTTGATCCATACCTCAGACACACAACCTGGATGCCCTTCCTCAGGAGGAGGATCATAGAACTGAAGGGAATGCTTACTCCCATCTGGAATCCAATAGAAATAGCACCGGGAGTATTTCTATCCGGAAAAATCCCTCTAATGACGGAATTTGAGGCTCCTCCTCCCAAGTACAGGATTTTGCCTCAAATGGTTCAAGATGAGATGGAGGAGGAGCTATCCCTCGTATTGAACCTTAACGGTAAGCTCATCGTGATAAACGGGTGCTCTCATAGGGGAGTTGTGAACACCGTAAAACACGCTATTTCAATAACTGGAGCATCAGAGATCCAAGCGATAATTGGGGGGCTGCACTTAATGGCCTTCAGCGATAAGAGAGTTGCCAGGACAATAGAGGAACTGGGAAAAATCGGTGTTAAGGAGTTTTACATAGGGCACTGTACCGGGGAGAAGGCAATAAAACAGTTTAGATCAGCATTTGGGGACGTTGTTCATAGAACCAAGTCGGGAATGGTCATCGAGTTCCGTTAAGCCGTTGCTCTTAAGAAGGATTTCATCTTAACCAACGTCGCCGATCTAAGATTTGCTGTTTGTCCTCCTAGTGGTTGCTGATGAAGTAGAGAGACAACTTCGCTCTTCTCTGAGTGAGTATCCTCCTCAAAACTCTCTGATGGGATCTTATCTTCTTAGCTACGGGCCTAGGGAGGTCATTTAGGTGAGATTTAACGAATCTCTCCTCCCTACTTAACTCGTTGAGGGAGCTTACCAGATCGCTTACATTCATCCCTCCAGCTCTCCTGATAACCTCTCTAACAGTTATTCTAGTGCAGGCGTTTTTAAGCAGATCAATTCCACAGCAATTTTCAGC
>QMVU01000055.1 GCA_003661265.1 Thermoproteota archaeon
AGAGTATCCTGTAATCATGTTCGCGGATTTCACCAGGGTGCCCGCTAATGCCTTTCAGAGGTTAAGGAAGGAGCTTGCTCCCAATACAAAACTCGTTGTCATAAAGAAGAAGCTCGTCCCCATAGCTTTCAAGGATTTAGATAGACCTGGATTGCAGAAGTTGCTTGATTACATCCCTAATAACTTAGTTATCGTTTTTTCCAAGGAAAGTCCTGCAGAGATCTACAGAAAGCTTGTGGAAAATAAGATAAGCGTTTTTGTTAAGCCGAATGACATCGCTCAGCGAGACATAGTAATTCCTGAAGGTCCTACAGACCTAATGCCTGGACCCATTCTCACAGACTTGAGAGCTTTAGGGGTTAAGACGAAGATAAGAGGGAGTAAGATCTGGATAGATTCTGAGAAGCTCTTAGTTAGAGCGGGAGAGAGAATAGATGCGACTATTGCTGATGTATTGCATAAGCTTGGAATAAAGGCTATGGAAGTCTACATAAGACCATCTGCTGCCATCGATAGTGACGGTGTGCTGTACCTCCCTGAAGTCCTTTCAATGACCACTGAGAGAGCAGAACAGGCTATAAGAGAGGCTTTCCAAAACGCATTTAAGCTAGCTGTTGAGATTGGGGAAATAGACAGGACCACAATCAGAGTTCTTATCCAGAAGGCTTACTCTTATGCGCGATCCTTAGCTCTATGGACGGGTTGGATCTCCCCAGAGACCATAACGGAGTTGCTGAAGAGAGCGCATATACAAGCTACATTACTTCAAGAAAAGATAAAAGAAAAAGAGGGTGGAGCTCCATAGTTTAGTTAAAAGCTTATGCACTCTAGAATGGCTTTAGGTATATATTCTAGTAGGTCTGTCGCCGTGAGAGAGTAGCAAACGTTCTCATATGCTAGATCTCCAGCTCTGCCAGTTATGTAAGCAGCGGCGGATGCAGCCATTAGAGGATCCATATGAACAGCGTAAAACGCTGATACTACCCCAGAAAGCACATCTCCAGTACCACCAACCGTCATGCCAGGATTTCCTGTCATGTTGACTTTGAACCTTTTGCCATGAGCTATGACGTCGATATGGCCCTTGAGTATGATAGTCCCTCCTAGTTTCTTAGAGCCTATTAGAGCTAGCTTTATCCTCTCCTCCAGATCAATTGAGGGTTTTTCTCCGAAAATACTCGAAAATTCAGATGAATGTGGAGTTATTATAAGCTCTGGCCATCCATCTCCTGGTTTCATGAACTTTAACGCGTCTGCATCGACTACGGCTTTCTTACGCCTCTCTCTTAAATAGTTCAATAGTGAGATCACAGCCTCCTTTGTCTCGGTTGACCTTCCGAGACCAGGGCCTATCAAAATAACGTCGCTCTTATCTACTTCATCTAATATTGCTGGAAGATCTGATGGAGTAAGCCTTTCCTCTGATAGGAGGGGAATTGTTATTAAGTCGGGACTTACGCTCTTTATAGGCATAACAGCCTTCTCAGGACCAATTATCACCACTAAATCGGCTCCACTTCTAAGAGCAGCCAGACCTGCCAATGCAGGAGCTCCAGAATATTTTGAGGATCCACCAACTATCAAAATCCTTCCAAAATCCCCCTTATGACTCCAAGGATCTCTTTTCTTTATGACAACCTTAACGTCCCCCGGGCCAGAGATGAGAAGAGCTTCTGGAGGGGCTCCAATCTTTTCCACAATTATCTTACCACAGAAATCCTTCTTAAGCCCAGGCTTTAAGGAATGAAAGGTCACCGTTACATCTGCCCTGACTACGATCCCGGGAGTCTCTCCAGTAAATGGGTTTAGTCCAGAAGGCGTGTCTATGCTCAAAACTGGGATATCTAGCGAGTTAATCACGGCTATAGCATCAGCAATCAGGCCTCTTGGCGCTCCTATGGTCCCTGTGCCAAGAAGAGCATCAATTATTAAGTCTCCATCGACCAGCTTAGTCAACTGATCTCTAGAGTTGACAATCTGAACATCGACGGAAAAAGGGCACTTCCTCAGAACCTGATAGTTGTAAAGTGCCTCCCTCGTTTTTGGCTCTCCTCCTATTAGGAGGACCTTTACCTTCACTCCTGAGCCTGCTAGATGTCTGGCTGCAACAAGTCCATCCCCTCCGTTGTTCCCTCGCCCGCAAACTACTAAAACCCTTTTTTCTTTCGAAGAGCTTAGCAATTTCAAAGCATTCCTTGCAACAGCAGCTCCAGCATTTTCCATTAGTAGAAGTTTAGTTATTCCGAGCCGCTCTGAGTTCTCCTCAAGCACTATAAAGTCTTCCCTCGTAACAGGCTCTGGTACATAATTTATGAGGACGTCAGGGTTCGAACGTCTCAATTAGGCATCCATCCCTCCAGTCGGGGCCTCAGGGCAGATCAGTTCTATCATAAGTCAACGCCGTCGCTAGTCTTCATCGGCCCAGGCCTTTTAGTTTTCAGGAATTTAAATTATTTACTCCTGTACTCCTTCTCTTTTTTGCTTGAATTAGAACTCTCAGCATCTTTAAGTAATGAGATCCAAGCCAATAAGTCTTTTTGCAGCTTTTACAAAGGTAAATCCAGAGGTGCTTCCTAAGGACTTCCTTGGGAACGCCATGTGCTTTCTCTACAGGCAGCTCAATAAGCTCAGTATTGCACTCTGGACACCTGGTCTTGCTTGTGTCTATCCTCAATGGGATGGGTTCTGTCTTAGATAACAGAGCCAGGGCGTCGATCACATCTGCGCCTGCGATATACCTGGCCCTAATCCCCTCCCTCCATGCCCTTTGAAAAAGCGATTGATCGCTAGTTATGAGCGTTCTGCCGGCCCTAGCTGCCCTTAAGAGATCCTCATCGCTATCACCTAGCTCTGATACACTTAAGACATCACAACCCAGTATTCTTAGCCATTTAACAAGCTTACCTAGCATCGCATCAACCACAAATGCAGGGTCTCTCATCTGGAAGACCTTTCTATGGAGGAGATGTCCTAACAGAGAGGACAGCAACTCCTATAAAGAATTTCACTTTTAGGTGATCCGATAATTTTGCAGAAAGCTGAAATCTAATGTAAATCTGTCCAGAAGGAAGGTAATTAGGTGTGAGAAGAGATAGCCCCGCCCGGATTCGAACCGGGGTCGCCGGGTCCAGAGCCCGGCGTGCTTGGCCGCTACACCACGGGGCTTCACCTTACATTGAGAGGGACATTATCATAAATCTTTCGAAGTCCCTTTTAACGCTGTAGATATAGCTTTGACCTCGCTTTTTATATCTTTGCTCTCTTCTATCTTTGTTCCTATAACTACTATGTTTGCTCCAGCCTCTGCCCTTTCCAGGATTTGTTCATTAGTTCTCAGTCCACCTCCAACGATAATCCCCAGATTGGTGAGTTTAGCAATTGACTTAATTACAGCTGAGGGTACGGGCTCCTCAGCCCCACTTCCTGCTTCTAAGTAAATCCATCTCATTCCAAGCATCTCGGCAGCAAGTGCATATGCTATAGCAATTTCTGGCTTCCTTCTTGGTATCGGATTGACCCAGCCTATCCAGCCAGCTGCAGTAGTATGTCCAGGTTCGAATATTAGATAAGCAGTGGGTATGGGCTCTATTCCAAGCTTCTTAACCTTTGGAGCTGCAAGAGCCTGAGCTTGAATGATCCAGTAAGGATTTCCGGAATTCAAGAGGGACATGAACAGTATGGCATCAGCTCCTGCAGCTACTCCATCAACGTTGCCAGGAAAGAGTATTACCGGCAAGGAGGTCTTCGATTTTATTGCAGAGATTTTTCTCTCAAGATCGGCTCCTGCACCTATCGATCCACCAACTAGTATCAGATCTGCTCCCCCTTCTTCTAGATTAGAGGCTATTTCACCCAAGTTCTCTATGCTGACGTTGGCAGGATCAATGAGGGTAGCTAGTAGCGTTCTCCTTGAACTCTCCTCTCTCAAGTACCTTTCAACATCTCCCATATAGATCATCTTTCATCTTCGGGCGATATTTTTAATGAATTCGTCTAAAACCTCCTTGAGATGAAGAAAAACCTCAGGCTACTTGCCATAGATGACTCCCCCTTTAAGAGGGATTACGATGAAACCACGTTTTTAGTGGGCTTAACCTTTCGAGGAATGACGCTAGAAAGGGCAGATAAAGTAAGGATTACGATCGATGGAGAAGATGCCCAGCGAGGGATCGTGAGGCTATATGAGATGGGTGGTAGGGAGGCCAATATCATCTTATTACACGGAACTACCTTTGCGGGATTTAACATAGTGGACATCGTATCGTTGAGAAGACAAGTCGGTGTCCCTATTGCTGCATTCTTGGAGAAACCTCCCCGGGAACAGCTTATCATAAAGACTCTTGAAAGGCTTTTCCCGGCCAAAATCCATATTTTCCTATCTAATCCTGCTTACGAGGAGTTTAATACCCCTAGAGGCATCTTATACTGCGCTCGCGTTGGGATCTCGGAGAGCGAAATTCAAGACCTTATATCGACGTACACGATAGAATCCAAACTTCCTGAGCCCATACGCATAGCCCATATAGTTGCAGGCCTCTTAAGCCGATAATTCCCCAGAGAAAACACTATATCGTCTGTTAAATGATTAAGTGGACAGCCCTCCTTATCCAATTATTTTTTAGCAACATATTACTTGAGGAGAAGGTTGGGTTATGATGGGCATTCTAGGGGGGTGTCGCTATATCGTCATATGAGCCAAAGCTCAAAGAAAAACACTGGATTCCCGAGATGGAGTTGGAGATACAGAAGATTTGGGAAGAAGAAAAGCTCTTCAAATTCGATCCAGAGTCGCCCAAACCTAAGTTCTCGATAGACACACCCCCTCCATATGCCAGCGGTAGATGGCATATGGGAGCAGCTATTCATTACTCACAAATAGACATGGTCGCCAGAACTATGAGGATGAGAGGTTACGAGACGTTCTTCCCATTCGGAATAGATAGAAACGGGTTGCCTGTAGAAGTTCAGGCCGAGAGACATTATGGAGTAAACATGTTTGATGTCCCAAGGGAGAAGTTCATTGAAATGTGCAAAAAGTTCCTAGACGAGGCAGAGAATGACATACTGTCCATAGCAAAGAGGCTAGGTCTAAGCGCCGATTTCGATCATCTTTACAGGACTGACAGCGATCTTTGGAGGGCTGTAACCCAGAAAACTTTCATCGATGCTTGGAATGCTGGATTAGTTTACGAGGATTATAAGCCTAACAACTACTGTCCAAGGTGCAGGACTACGCTAGCGGATGCGGAGGTCGAATATGAGGAGAGAAGAACGCTACTTGTTTATCTCAAGTTCAAGACAGAAGATGGAGAGGACATCATAATTGCAACAACACGTCCTGAATTGCTACCAGCCTGCAAAGCTCTGATATTCAACCCTGCCGATGATAGATATACCTCTCTTGAGGGAAAATACGCAATCACTCCGCTAGGCGAGAAGGTACCGATTTACAAACACCATTACGCAAAGCCGGAGTTCGGAACTGGAATTGTGATGGTCTGTTCCTATGGAGATAAGGCGGATGTTGAAGTATTTCGTGATTTAGGCCTACGTCCAGTAGTTATAATAGATGAAAACGGAAGGATGACAGGAAAAGCTGGCAAGTATAAGGGAATGACTGTACAGGAGGCAAAAGAAGCCGTAATCAAAGATTTAGAAGAAGAAGGATACGTTGTGAAGAAGGAAGAAATAGTTCAGAGAGTTCCTAAGTGCTGGCGTTGCGGTACAGCTATTGAGATCATAGCTATGAGGGAGTACTACCTGAAACAGAAGGAGTTCGTAGATCAGATACGAAAATTAGCGGGTAAGATGAGATTTCATCCAAAATGGTCCGTCCAATACCTTGAAAACTGGCTTGATTCGATAAAAACCGATTGGCCGATCTCGCGGAGAAGATACTATGGTACGGAAATACCCATCTGGTACTGTAAATCGTGTGGAAAGCCCGTTCTACCACCAGCTGGACGATATTATAAGCCCTGGAAGGAGGATGCCCCATACGATAGGTGTCCTTACTGCGGGTCAAGGGAGGGCTTTGAGGGAGAGACAAGGGTATTCGACACATGGATGGACTCGAGCATCTCCCCGCTCGTATATAACGGGTATGGGTGGAATGAGAACCTATTTCAGAAGCTTGGTTCCTCCTCCCTAAGACCGCAAGGAAAGGACATAGTGAGAACTTGGCTCTTCTATACCCTATTAAGGGTGTACCAGATTCTGAAAAAACCTGCGTTCGAACATGTTTGGCTCTCTGGTTTAGGTCTTGATCCTAGGGGACGGGCCATGCACAGGCATCTAGGGAATGTGATCTACCCGTGGCCTTTCCTAAAGAAGTACGGCGCCGATGCTGTGAGGATGTTTGGAGCCATGGAGGCACACCATGGCTCAGATTATAGGATAAGTGAGGAGAGAATTGAGGGAGCTTTCAAGTTCCTCCAGAAGCTTTGGAACGTCGCAAGGTTTATTTCCATATTTCCTGAACCAGAAGAGCAGCCTCCTCTAACCCCTACTGATCTTTGGATCTTGGGGGAGACCAATAACTTGATAAAGGTTGCGCTAAAGGGGTACGATGAACTTGACTTCTTCGACCCAGCGGTGAACATCAGGCACTTCGTGTGGGAGATCTTCGCACCACATTATATCGAGATGGTCAAACACAGGGCTTATGGAGGAGAAACCGATAAGAGTTTGCAGCTAGCAGCTTGGTGGACACTACATCAAGTTCTTAGAATAATCCTAAGGCTTGCAGCCCCCATAATTCCGCATATAACTGATTTTATCTGGCGAAAGATATATGGAGGGAGCGTTCATAAACAATTGTTCCCAGAACCAAATCCTGAGTGGGAAACTGAATATGTTAACTACGGAGAGTCCATTATGAATTTCAATAGTCGCATATGGAAGGAAAAGAAGGCCAAGAACCTTCCTTTGACGGCACCGATAAGTGCAAAAATTCCAGAAGAGCTAGCCCCGTTTAGGGAAGACCTTATTAAGCTACATAACATAACAGAGACCTAGTTACTAGCTTAGCTTAACTCTGAAAGATAAACGGCTCCCACCCTTATTGCTAACTTCGCAACGCTAACCGCTGTCTCTGCAAAGAGGTAAAGCGCTGGTTCTATTCCAAAAGCTCCTGGGTCAATTACAGCATCTGTATCAGGACGCCTAAAGAAGATATTTTCG
>QMVU01000056.1 GCA_003661265.1 Thermoproteota archaeon
ACCAAGATAGAAGCCGTTGTAGATCCAAATAACCTTGTTTTTGAGGAATCTGAGGAAAACAACGTGTTCTCCTACGTTTGCTCAGCAATTAAGGATTGCAACATGCCCGACCTCTTCATCTCAGGGGATGAGGTCGGGATCTCCCTTCACAGGGCTGGAAGCGGGAGGATAGGGGTCTCAATCTCAGGGTACGTTCACAACATCGGGTTCGCCCCCTCAGGGGAGTATAGCGTTGAGATAAGGGCCGGAGACTTTGTAGAGAAGTTCCCAATGCCTAGCTTGGGACGAGACGAGACCGGCATCTTTAGCAGGAGCCTCTCACTACCTATAGATGGATTTAACGGGGAGATAACAATTATCGTAGATCCAGAGGGGTCCGTTAAGGAGCTTGACGAAGAAAACAACATGGTGGTCCTCAGGGCACCCCTAAGCTTTGGAGCGGATTTCACAATAGAGCTCGGCGAGATCTCCAGCGGAACCCTGACCCCTGGTTCAACCGCCATGATAAGGTTTATCGTGAGGAACATCGGTGATCCGATAGACCCTTCCCTCTGGGACGGGTTGTACGTCGAGTTCCACACCAGCCTCGGGCAGAACTATCACCTTCTCCTTCTACCAGAGACCTACCTGCTTCAAGACGGGTTGCAGGTTTGGGAAGGTTACATAGAGGTGGAATTGCCCCCGGGAGCCGACGCCATCGTGGACGGGATTGAGATAACGGCCTCCGTCAACTTGGATGAGAAGTACGCTGTACCTGAGGTGAACACAGAAAACAACATTGACACAAGGTTCTATCCCCTATCCGTCCTATATTATGACTTGGAGCTGTCAAGCGTCACCTGCGACGAGATAATTGAGGGGGATGGCTTCAACATATATTACGAGATAAAGAACGCTGGAACCTCCTCCATCACAGAGGAGACCCTGATAACCTTGAAGGTTGACATGGGAGGTCTTCACGTAGATGTTCAAGTTCCCGCTGGGGTTATGACCCCTGGTTCGACATACGAAGGGATATATCAGGTAAAGAGCGAGGACTGGGATCAGATCCTGAGCACAGGAACTCCGAGTGAGCTTAGATTGGAGATCTCAACGGATCTAGACGAAGTATTCACCGAAAACAATGTGTACGTTCTGTCGCTGGATCTTGCCCCCGATCTCGCGATAGAGTTCGAGGAGGAGGTTGAGGCGATAACTGGGGTAGAATTCACGGTTCACCTAGTGGTTAGTAACCTAGGCAACATCGAGTCAAGCCCAACAAAGATCAAGGTGTGGATAGAGGATGAGGAAGGTTATCTGGTGAAATCTACCGAAGTTGACTTCGATAGCTTGGAGCCTTACTCTAGCGAGTACGTAGATGTTGACTTCAGCCCTACCCCTTACTCAGGGCCAATTACTGCGTATGCCAAGATATTCCAGGTGGAAAATGAGAACAACATCGATAACAACTGCTGTTCAATAAGCGGAGTGGTCATCGGGAACAACCCGCCCATCTTAGAGGGGATCTCCAGACACAGGACTGAGGAAGGCGTTGGAGTTGATGCACCAAGCCTTGTTGGGCTCTCATTATTCGAGGGAACCGTTCCCTTCCTCCTGGAGGGAGAAGGGGACATCCTGATCTTCAAGATATACGATCCAGATGAGGGGGACTACGTCGATTGGATAAAGCTGGAAGGAACGGTTGGAGACTCATACAACAGCATCACAAAGACCACTTACGGATACAATCCATCCTACGTGCCTTTCTGGCCGAAGTCCGAGCTTGGGATAACGGAGGAAGGAGTATATCAGGTCACGGTAACGCTTTGCGATTCCAGGGGCCTGGAGTCGGAATTCACCGTAACGCTGATCGCCCTTGAGATTCCGGAGCTAGAGGTCGTCTCAGTTGACGTGGAGCAGCCTAAAGACCTTTGGTCTGAGCAGGCGGATGATAGGATGGTAAAGGTTCAAATAACGGTCCAGAACCCCTCTTCAATCGATTCCTCGGTGTACGCGAGGTGGAAGTACCTCCCATACGACCTCTTGACCCATCTTCCAGAGGATTACGGGGACCCCTCAGAGTTCAAGGAGCTGGGGACTGTGCCAGCAGGGGAAACTGGGGTCTTTGAGGCGTTAATTCCAGCCTCGATCTTCGATTGGGAGAGCCTAACGTGGTATCCAGACTATTCCTCTATAGTTGCGGGAACCTTCCAGTTCGGCTACTTGGAGATAGCATGTGGAAACCCCTCAAGCGAGTTCGAGGCCCTTAGGCTCCTGCAGGAACAGCAAATAGAGATAGATGTCCTTCACTGCACGAGGTTCTATGCGTACGTAACTGGTCTTCTGGGTGACGAAAACGGAAATGGCGTGCTAGAAGGAGGAGAAAAGCATAATCTAAGTGTACAGCTTTGTTATGCCTCCCATTATGGCATATCAGAGATAGTCGGAGTGGAGTGGTGGGAAGTTGCGCCTCCCATAAGGCAAAAGGCGAAGAAGGCAACTAATTTCAACCAGCTTATGGGAAGCGGTTCCTACTCAGGCTTCTACAGCGTTGAACTGAGTTTTGGTTTCTGGGGACAGACAGTTAACTACGAAGGAAACTACTATGTGGTTCCCGTAGTTAGATGGAGGGACAGTAATGGGGTTGAGCACAGTTCAATATCCTACAGTCCAAAGAGCGGGAGTATAGAGGTAGTTCCCCTTCAAACTTTGTTCAGGGTAACCCAAGAAGAAGTCTCAGGTATGCGAAAGTATCGGGAGGTACGACTTGGGATTACGTATTTGGGAACCTCCCCAAAGACGGTCGTGTTCAAGGCGGATTATGATTCGCCCAACGTTGCCTTCTACCAGAACCAAGTATTCCTTTCCACGAGGACCCATACATTCCAGAGTCAGTACGAAATCTGCCCACTTAGAATTGCCTTTGACTTCGTTGGGAGCTGGCCCGAAAAGATAAACCTATACGTGATGGAGGTCAATCAAGAGGATTCCAGCACGACCTACTCACCCCTAATGGTAATAGAGGTGGAGGTTCCGTACGCCCGATGTCAACACTCATCGGGCTATAGGGGGTGTGCTCATGGCTGGCGCTTCAGTAATTGGGGAGAGGGCTACTGCTCTGGCATGTGCATGACGAGCCTTGAGCTCTACAGGGATGGGAAAAAGGCCATAAATTACAATAAAAATGATCCATACCCGATCCCGGATCCTAGCTATTTGGCAACTCATTGGGGACAATCTCCAACATGCGGGGAGGAGATAATGCATAAGCATTGGTGGTTCTCAACCTATTTCCTTGCGAGACATCTTACGATCCTTGAGTGGTTGAGCATCATCAACACACTTTACTACGGTGTGAAGAGGGTAACCTTCCTCTACTCTGGGCTCCAAGAGGGGCATTCAATAGTTGTTTCTTCCTGCGTGCATCCAGATGGAACAGACACATATTACTTCTATGGATACGATCCGAACACCCCTCTATATGATCCGGACGGTCCAAGCCGAGGATACAGTTCAGATTTTCTCGATGGCGTAGTGACCCCAGTTCTATGGACTCAGGGATTCGGATTCCAGACGGCTTCTGGAACCGTCTACATAGTCGACATAGGATTTCCCTGACCAAGCAGGTGATTTTATGAGGAAGGTTTTCCTAGCCATAATCGTTCTGTTCGTCGCAGCAACCCTCTTGTACGTGAGCCTAGGGAGGAGAGCTGGGATTTCGGAGGAAGTGGAGGTAAACTGGAGCACTTTCAGGGGGGACTTCAAAAGGTCAGGTCTTTACAGGGATAGCCTCAAACCCCCTCTCTCTTTAATCAGGAAGATTGAGGTCAACGGGACCATGACCTGTCCGTGCGGATACGAAGATAAGGTCTACGTAGTCGCAGGGATGGAGGTCATCTGCCTCAAGGACATGCAGGTCCTGTGGAATAGAAGCCTTCTCTCTACATCCTTCTGCCCTCCAACGATTTATGAAGGACTACTCTTCCTTGGAGGTGAGGATGGGGTAATCAGGGCCTACAACGGGAGCAGCGGGGAGTTGCTATGGTCTGTTCCGACGAGGTTCAGGGTTAGAACTTCCCCAGCCTGCTGGAGGGGGGAGGCGATATTCTGCACCTATGAGGGAAGCGTTTTCGCCCTGAACATAAGCAACGGGAACCAGCTATGGGGCTTCTCGACGGACTACCACATAACAGCCTCACCCCTAGTTTACAAAGGCCTGGCGATAATTTCGTCTCAGGATCACAGGATTTACTGCCTAAACGCAAGCACAGGGGCCCTTTGCTGGAGCCTGGACTTGGGATACAGGGTAGAGCATACCCCCTGCCTCCTAGGGGACGTGCTCTTCGTCCCATGCGGGAGGAGCCTCCAGGCCATCGATCTGCATGGCAGGAAACTGTGGGAGTACAGGGCAACCAGAGGTATAACGTGCTCCCCAGCAACTAACGGGGAAAGGGTCATCTTTTGCTTTGAGAAGAAAGTGGCATGCCTTAACACATCAGGGAAAATGCTCTGGAGCTCTGAAATGGATTCAAGGACGACTTGCGCCCCCATCCTCGTTGGGGACATGGTATTCATCTGCCCAGGAACGGGTCACCTGTACTGCCTCAGCCTAGAGGGCGAACTCCTCTGGGAGGATGAGGTTGGGGTTCACCCGGTCCAGTCCTTAGCTGTATTCAACGGACTTCTGCTAGTTCCATCCGAAGACGGGCTTCTGATCCTTGGCTCTGGGGGATAACCCCATTTTTTGAGAATGTCTAGACTAGAACTAGCCATTGGATGAAGGAATTCGAGAGCTGGCCCAGATCTAGCCTTCAGGAGAGGTCTTAGGAACCTCTCCTAACCTAGTGCGCTCATTGATCAGGAGAGCAAACATTTAATGAGATCCACGCACAGGAAATTAGGATGTGCACGCAGTACATCGAGTACAAGCCTAGGCGCGTTCTGAACGTTTACAAACACTGTGACGGCGCGTGGTTCTGGAACAGGTATTCCGCAAATCCATACGTAGGGTGCGAGTACGGATGCGAGTACTGTTACTTCAGGGCTAAGAGGTACTTCCGCTTTGACTGGGACTTCTCCGAAGTCATAAAGGTGAAGGTGAACGCCCCAATCCTTCTGAGAAAGGAACTATCGAAAGTTAAGAAGGACATAACAATGCTTGGCTTTTATCAGCCAGTAGAGGTGAAGTACCGGCTGATAAGGAGCATGCTGGAAGTTTGTGCTGAACTAGGATTCCCAGTTCACATGAACGAGAAGTCGGACCTGATACTGAGGGATTTAGACGTTTTGAAGGAGATAAATGAGAGGTCTTGGGCCTGCGTGACCTTTAGCATAATAACGAAGAGAAAAAGCCTCAGAATATGGGAGCCAAAGGCTCCTAGCGTAGAGAAGAGATTTGAGGCGATGAAGGAAATAAGTGGTGCTGGGATAACGACAGGAACGGCCCTAATACCAGTTCTTCCATTCATCTACGATGATGACGAGAACATAGAGGAGATAGTGAGGGAAACTGCGGAGAGTGGAGGAAAGTACGTTATAGGAGGCTCTCTCACCCTAGGATCCCCGCTTACAGAGCACTATCTCTCCATACTAAGGGAAAACTGGCCCGATCTCGTTGAGCCAACGGTGAAGTTGTTTTCTTCATGGAAGAAAGGCAGGGAAAAGGCTGATTACCCCAAAGTAGGAGACGTCCCAGATCCAGCATATCAAGCAAAGCTTGGAAGGAAGGTAAAGGAGATCTGCGAGAGGTATGGACTCTCAGATAGGATAGAGAGACCTCTCCACATTTATCCCCCCGAAATTAGATCAAACAAGGCTGTGGCAAATTACCTCTTTGAGAGGACCTATAGGCTTGAATTGGAGGGCGCGCCTCCACATAAAATATGGGCATATAGGAAGGCAGCATGGACCATAGATGAGATGGAGATCAGCCTAAAGAATTTGCTGGATGAGAGGGGATTCGATGGACTGCTTTCCCTCCCGAATGTGGGAAAGAAGATTGCTAAGGAGATCCTACAGGTTCTGAAGGAAGTCGATTAGAGAATCAATCCTTCCATAGGGTGAGTATTGAGCCGATTAGTGTGAATATTGTGACTGGTAAAGCGGGTTTGAATAAAAGAGATACGATGAACATCAATATTCCTATGGCTGCCCCTACTTTCTGGGCTTTTCTTGATTCGGATTTCAGGAGCAGAGTAGGCAGGAGGGAGACAACTCCAACTATGAAAAAGATGACGATGAACATGAGACCAAAGATAGCTCCTAAGAGAGCGCCAAGTCCGGTCGAGCCGTAAGCTGTCAGGAATATCACAACACCTAATATGCTGAGAAGGAAGGCTACAATCGTCCCAATTGCTGATATGTGCCAACCCCTTAACTTCATCCGATAAACTTGTTCAGTCAAGATAAAAAGCGTTAACCTCCTCCAACAGGAGGGAATATAACTATGAGATCCCCGTCCCTGACCTTTTCATCGGGCTTTGGCCACCTCTGGTCCCTCATCAGGTGAAATCCCCTCTTTAAGGTGCCATCACCATTCAATAACCTTTTCTTAAGCCTAGGTTTAACTCTAGCCAACTCTTTTACAGCATCCAAGATTGTGGAGCCCTCTGGTATCTGAACCACGACTTCTGAGGCGCCTGCCTCTTCCCTGAATATGGAAAAGAGTTTGAACCTTACTTTCATCCCCTGCTACCTTCCAATGAGGATTTAAATATGTTTCACATGCTCCAACGCTACCACGTCGCTTATCTCCTTCCCCAAAGACCTTTTTTGATCAGAGAATTCAATTGGTCTTTTCGTTCCTTCCTTATAAACAAGCCCCATGGAACTCAGGGTTACACCTAGCTTTCTACGAAGATGTTTAACTGGCCTAGGAATCAGAGGAAGCCTGATTTTAGGAGGAATAGTTGTTTCAGCTTTTTCCAGCAATCAGTTTGAACGGACATCGTAGATGTAACCCTTCCACCTCACTAGCCTTTATCTAAGATAATCATATCATTTACGTGCACCTTCAACCTTTCCGGTTTAAGATTTAGCTCTGAGTGCAGATCCAAGGGCAATATTCATGGGTCATCCATTGGAGGCCATTATCAACAATGTTGGAAGCAGTCATGCCAGTACTGGGATTATCACATAGGCGAAGGCGTTATTGAAGGCATGCATTAGAACTGCAGGGTAAAGGCTACCAGTCCTAAG
>QMVU01000057.1 GCA_003661265.1 Thermoproteota archaeon
GCCTATAAGCTAGCTGTGTTGCTAGTTTCTGGAGTCTCTCCTCTGTCTGAGCGTTTAGCCTGAGCTTGTACTCTACCTTTCCCTCTTCCTCTTCCTTTTTCATATCCGAGTAACGACGTTTGCCCCCTTACTTAAAACTTGCCGAAGATGTTACCAATTCGAAGGCAGATTAGGACGTTGAAGTTAAGTCATTAGCTTAAACTAGCAGCTGAAGGGAAATCTTTTAAGATTCATATCGTTAAAGAGCCTGAGCATTTCGAGTGACCTGAGATGTCTGAATCTAGGCTCTTCGAAAGAGAAGACGTGAGGACATTGCTCGAGCAGCTGCCTTAAAAACCAAGACGTGGAACTATCGCCGGAGCTTGATCCATCGAAGGGCTACATCTACCCAGAACTCGAGCTTCTTGGGCTGGATCCAAGCGGGAAGATACTAGATGAACTCGCAGATCAAGGAATGCTCATAAGGAAGAGGACAGACGAACACATAGTCTGTCCTAAGTGCAAATCCCCGTACACATAACCCGGCAGGCATGTCCTTACTGCGGCTCCTTTAACCTGAAGAAGGGAGAGGTCATAGAGCACTACGGTTGTGGATACGTGGGCTTTGAGAGCGAATTTTTCCATCCAGATGGAAGCCTGAAGTGCCCTAGCTGTGGAAAGATCCTTAGATTAATCGGAAAAGATTACAGGAGGCTGAAAGAGATATTCAAGTGCTAGTCGTGCGGAAATTTCTTCGAAAGGCCGGAGATGATAAACATATGCGTTAAGTGCCGCGAGAGGTTCGGAGAAAAGGAGGGAAAGGTAAAGGAACTCTGAGGAGGCAAGGAACATCGCAAGATCATTCGGAATAGAGACGATATATGGCTATACTGGTTTGAGGGCAAGCGTTTCTGTGTTGTTCCTTTTCCTCCTGAACTTGGTTTACTACACGTTAATTACGGTTAAATTGTATAGTTTTTATCCTGTCATCTCCCCTTTTGAAGGGAGTGCAGAACCATGACGGACGCGATGGCGCACAAGTTACCCCTCTGGAGGATAGTCGAACTTAGAGGGAGGAGGCTTGTTGAGGTCTCAATACTCATGGACGACGTCCCCGGCATGCTCGCCAGGGTATCAAGCCTGATAGCCAGCAGGGGGATAAACATACTTTATGGCGTCCATCACAAGTCAGAGGAGCCAGATGCCACTTGGTGGTGCTTCTTTGCTGATTTCAGCAACGTAGAACCTGAGGAGGTCATATCGGAGATAGCGAGGGTTGAAGGGGTGAGGAGGATAGCTTGGACCCCGGCTCCTTCCGAAAAGCCCTTCTTCCTCGACACGCATCACTCCATCCTTGAGTTCTTTGAGGAAAGGGCTGTCTTGTTCAGGGCGGATTGGCTGGTTGGGATATTCTCGAACATATACAAGGTGTGGGGGACCGGAGGGAAGGTCTTCATATATCACCTGGGCTTCGAGGGAGGGAGAGAAACTTACGAGACCTGGAGGGAGAGGCTTGGACTTGAGGGAGAGGATTTAATCAGGGCTTCCCTGGACCTTCTCCAGAGCCTCGGATGGATAAGCGGATTTTCCTTTAGCCTCGACATGGAAAACGAGATAGCGGTCATCAGGCTTGAGAAGAACTTCGAGTGCGCTAAAGCGAGGGGAAAGGAGGGGAGCCAGTTCATAAGGGGGGTTATAGCTGGCTTCTTCTCCGGCATGTTCAGCTCAGAATGCTCTGTCGATGAGAGGAAGTGCATTTCCAGGGGAGATCCCTACTGCGAGTTCCTAGTCAGGGTAGTTAAGTAGGGTAACGGAATTTTCATGATCCCTGACGTATTAAAAAGCTTCTTAACGAGATACCTCGAGCTCTTGGGGGTTACTCCAAGGCAGGCTCTCTCTATACTGCTTGTCCCATCCTCCTGGACTTAACGAGAACAGCGATGAAAGCAATAGTTCTCCCGCTTCACCAGTTGTACAGGAAGCTTGGGCTCGTTTACTCTCCCTCTTCCACCGCGAGTTGATGCTTGCTGTTTATGGCCTGATGATCCCTTTCTATTTCCTAAACGAGTTCATTCTTGGAACCGTGTCCTGGATCCTGACGCCAAAGAGAGGAGAGTTCTTGCTTCTGTTCCTTCTTCCCATCGTTGTCCTCTTCTACAGGCCTTTTCACGGGCTTGTCAGACTGAAGGATTACCTTGAGGGCCTTCTTGGAGGAGAGGCCAGGTGGGAGAAGTGATTGTAGGGAAATCGAATTTCTAGCCATCCTTTTCTTAATTCCCGCATTTTTGATGAATTTTTGAGTCATTCCCCTCGATGACCAAATGAGTTTTGACGCTCCAGCGTAAAGCTAAAAAATCAGCCGGTTGTACTTATGATGCAGGGTGGAAGTGTTCTTAGCATGAGTGAGGGTCGGTTTAACCTGGAAAGCGTGCCTACTGGCATCCCTGGGTTTGATCTAATCACTAACGGGGGTTTTGTGAGGAACAGCATCATCCTGCTTGCCGGAAATCCAGGAACAGGGAAGTCCACGTTTGCGGCTAAGTTCGTACATGAGGGAGCCAGTAGGTACGGAGAACCCGGTGTTTATCTCTCTTTTGCCGAATCTAAGCGGGAATTCTACTCATACATGTCACAACTAGGCATGAACTTCGAGGATCTAGAGAAGAAGGGTCTCTTTCACTTCATAGAGGCCTTTACGGTATCTGAGAAATCCAGCATTGAGACGATAATTGAGGAGATGCTTGAGAAGGTCGAGGAGGTGGGGGCCAAGAGGTTAGTCGTCGACTCGATAACGGCCATCACGGATCTCTTCTCCCCAGCAGAGGTTAGGGCGTTCTTCCATAACACGCTTTACAGGATAAGCAAGGAGCTCGGCGTAACGACCATAATGATAGCCGACCTCCCAGTTGGGGAGGAGTCAGTGGGGCACGGGGTGGAGGAGTTCATAACGGACGCCTTGATCAGGCTTGAACTCGTGGAAACCCCGATTGGACCTCCTAAAAGGATGATGGAAATAATCAAGATGAGAGGAAGGCCCATAGGCTTCGGAAAATACGAGTTCGTGATTTACGAGAGGGGAATAGACATCTACGTCCCGATGGGATGGAAGTACAGGTGGAAGTTGAGTGAGGAGAGGATAAGCACTGGCGTAGACGGGCTGGACGAGCTGATCAGCGGGGGGATAAGGAAAGGGTCCTTCGGGCTCATTCTCGGACCAAGTGGAACGGGAAAAAGCCTAATTGGACTTAACTTCCTCCTTGAAGGAGCTAGAGCAAAAGAAACTTCCGTTCTGCTGACGTTCCAGGATTCATTTGAGCAGATCTGGGCCTTCATTGAGGAGATGGGTTATCAGGTGGATGAGCTGAAGAAGTACCTGATCATAATATCCCTCCAGCCCGGAAGGTTAACATCTGGTGCCCTTATTGAGGCAATAAAGTGGATCTTCGATAAATACAGCCCAGAGAGGCTTGTCATAGACGGGATAGACTCTATAAGGAGGGTGTATGAAGAGGAGGAGTTCATCGAGTTTACGAGGAGCGCTAAGTTCATATGCAAGAGGAAAGGGGCAACGGCCTTCCTGATAGGTGCAGCTGAGGTCCACCCTAGAGACCTGTTTAGCAGAGCAGGTATAATGGGGAGTTCGCTGGAAATAGCGGAGCTAGGTATCCTCCTGTATTTTGACAAGGAGGGGGACAAGTGGGTGAGAAAGCTCGTCGTGATAAAGGCTAAGGGGAGCGATCACGAGACGAGGGAGGCTAAACTGGAGATAAAGGGAGGGAGGCCTTATCTATGGGTGAGGGGATAGATGTAGATGAGGAGGAGCTCCGCAGCCTACTTCTTAGGCTCATAGAGCCCTTTGGTCCGAGCTTCGAGCTGGTCCTTGAGCTATTAATGAGGCAGGTTTTGGGGGATAAGTCGATAACGGGGACCCTGATAAACGATCCTAGGTCATTTTATGAGGCATTGGCCCACGCTGTCGGCAGCGAGGGGAGGGTAGAGGCCCTTGTAAGCTTGGCATCCATTTCATTCAGGAGGGAATCCGTTTCAACTACTCCAAAGCGCTTCGTGGAGATGCTAAAGGAGGGAGACAGGGAGAACGTCCTCTTGATCCTAAGCAGGGTCTTGGAGATGGCTAGGGGGATAAGGAGATCCATGATAGAGGGGGTTGAAGGATGAATGAGGGTGAGTTCCGTCCAGATCCTGAGAGGCTCGAGTTCTTCCTGAGGCAGGTGGTGAAGCCCCTTGGTCCTGGCCTAATGTCCTTCATGTTGAGCAGGGTCAAGAAGGAGTTCAAGGACATGAACTGGATCCAAGTTTTCTTGGAGGAGCCAGCGAAGTTCTACGAGATGTTAAGCATAGCTCTTGGAGGTCAAAGGAGAGCAGATCTCCTCATAAAGATGGTATCCGCGTACCTGCTCACGGAGTTCAGGGTTTACTTCGACGCAGATGAACTCATAGCTGCCCTAAAGTCCGGCTCAAGGGAGTACGTTAAGAAGTTCTTCTCGGAAGTGCTCAAGGCTATGGGGGAGATAAGGATAATCAGGGTCTAGCCTCCCCTTGAGCCCTTTCCTTACTTTAAGGTATAGGGGGATGAAGAGGAGCGGAAGGGCTGCTAGGAAGATGAAAGCCTTTCTATAACCAACGAACTTTATGACAACCCCTATTGCCAGAGGTCCCAGCGCCTGTCCGACGTCCTTTATGGTCTCCGTTGCGCCTATAGCCGCCCCGTGCTCCATTGAGCTGACGACTTCGGATGCAAGGGGTTTCGTCGAGGAAGTTACGGAGGCCGTTCCGGCAGATAGCAGCGCCAGGGAGAGGGCAATCGCGCTTATTCCTCCTAAAATGGACAGTCCGATGACGCCCATCGAGGACATAACCATGCCGAAGACAAGGGGATAGGCCCTCCCCAACCTATCTGAGATCCTTCCGGCAATTGGCTTTATGATAGCCATCACCGAGATCTGGAAAGTGAACAGAAGTCCTATCTCAGAAGCTGATATCCCGATCATTCCGGCGTAGATTGGAAGGAATGTCTCTACGGCCTGCATGACAAAGTAGACGGCTGCTTCGAAGGAGCCCACGACGATAACCTTAGGGTTAGGTAGGGCGAACTTCCCTGAGACCCTTCTGTAATTTTCTGGCCTTATGAAAAGCAGGATGACGAGGAAGGCTATAGCTCCGGCCACCCAGCAGGTCTCAAAGGTCTCCTCGAACCCATAGGAGAATATGAGAGCTCCAGCTAGGGTTGGCGCTATCATCCTTCCAGCCGTCATCGAGGAGGAGAAGAGGCCCATTACCTCCCCTCTCCTCTCCGGAAAGACGTCAGCGATCAGGGCAAGAGAAACAGGGACGAATATTGCTGTCGCAAATCCGTGATATGCCCTGACGGCGGCAAGCTGAAGAGGGTTCCTCACGAACAGGTAGAGCAAGGGAGCTGTGGCGAAGACCGCTCCTCCAGCTATTAGAAGGATCCTCCTACCGTATTTGTCTGAGAGGACCCCAGCTATTACGTTAACGAAGATCCCGACTATGGTGGAGGTGGAGGCTATGAACCCTATGGCAGCCGGCGATATTCCGAGGCTTTCCGCGAGAAGGGGTAAAGTAGGAGATTTTGACATGGTGGAACTTAGGATTGCGAGGAATCCAGCCACAGATAGAGTGGCAAGTGACCTTCTTGACCTAGAGCTCAAGGCTTCTGCTTCTCCTCCAACTTCATTCGGTCTAAACCAAGACACACTACACGAATACAAAAATAAAAACTGGAGTCCCAGCTCTTGAGCCCTCCTGAAAGCATTAAAGCATTCCCGATCCAATGCGAGAGGGAAGGGGATGCCTGAGACAAGGCACGAGGAGGTCTCCCTAAAGAGGGAGGTAGGGTGGCTAGGCTCCTTCGCGATGGGATACGCTGATGTCGGGGCAGACGTGTACATAGCCCTCGGGCTTGTGGCTCTTTATGCCGCTGGAGCCTCCCCTTTTGCCTTCGCCATGGCAGCGGTAGCTTATGTCCTAACGGGCCTGTCCTATGCTGAGCTGGCATCAACGTATCCCTACGCAGGAGGTGCGCAGGTATACGCGATGAAGGGTTTTAACGATTTTGCAGGCTTTCTGGCTGGCTGGATGCTGCTGTTAAGCTACACAGTTGACATAGCCCTCTTCTCCCTGGCCGCCTCAGGGTACCTCTCCTATTTCATCCCGGAGATCTCTCAGAACTCCCTCGTGATAGGCCCTTTGAGCTTAAGTTACCTTTCCCTAGCGGCCTTCATCATGGTGCTTGGGTTAATTGCCCTGAACTTCTTTGGGATAAAGGAGTCCTCGGCCCTCAACGTGGCCCTAGTCCTCTTAGGTCTTGCGATTCAGAGCCTTCTCCTTGTTCTGGGCCTTCTCACAGCATTCGATTTCGAGTCTTTCACCTCCCAATTAAGGGAGCTAGGCTCCCCTCTAAGCCTAGACGTCACATACCTTCCGTGGTTAACCGTTAGAACCCAAAACTTCATCTACGGCATCACTCTGGCAATGAGCTCCTTCATAGGGATCGAGTCCATAGCCCAGGCGGCGGAAGAGACTAAAAGGCCCCATAAGTGGATACCTATAGCCACAAAGCTCTCGATACTGGCTGTTCTAATATTCGTCATCGGCCTTTCGATAGTTTCGATAGGTACTCTGGGCTGGATGGGTCTTTCTGAGAACATAGAGAACCCTCTTGTTGCGCTAGCCCTAATCCTTCCAATGGGGAGGAAGATAGCTCCTCTTGTCGCATTCACGGGCTTCACCGTCAACCTGGTCTCAGCAAATACCGGAGTCATAGGGGTCTCAAGGGTGGTTTTCTCCATGGGCAGGTATGGGCTCATGCCAAGGTGGTTCTACAAGGTTCACAGGAAGTTCAGAACGCCGATAAGGACGATACTCATCTTCGGAACGATCGGGGCGCTGATGACCTTCATGAGAAGGATAGAGCAGGTTGCAGATGTTTACGCCTTTGGAGCCCTGCTTTCTTATGTTTTAGTAAATCTCTCGCTCATACGCCTTAGGAGGATGGATAGAGATGCCTTTAGGCCCTGGAAGTCCCCCGGAAGTTTGGTAATAGGCGGAGAGGAAGTTCCTCTTGTTGGAGCCCTTGGCTTCGCCGTGTGCTTCGTCATGTGGATTTTAGTCC
>QMVU01000058.1 GCA_003661265.1 Thermoproteota archaeon
AGGAAGTTACGATCCTGAGGGAAAAGGGATTCGAAATCCTCCTATTTAAGGGAAGAACCCTTTTAGGAAGGGCTTCCCTTAGGTCCATCTCAGAGATATCCGATCCCATTCGTCGAGGAGATAAGTCCCATCTGCCTATCGGACCTAAAAGTTGTGTTGGTAGTCGTTGGCTAGGCAGCTCTAGGGATCCTGGGTGAACATCTCGCTTATGGAACCTAACACGAAGTCTGGCTTTATGGCAGAAGACATAAGCTCCTCCTTCCGTGTTACTCCAGTAAGAACTAGGAGAGATTTCATACCAGCCCTCCTGGCTCCCTCTATGTCCGTATCGATCCTATCTCCGATTACCAGCACCTTATCCCTGCGAAGGCCCAGCTTCTTCAGGGCAATATCGAATATGTGGGAGCTCGGCTTCCCTACCACGATGTCTGGCTCCTTTCCGGAGGCGGCGCTTATGGCAGCGATCATGGAGCCAGCTCCAGGGAGCAAACCCATCTCGCTCGGGAAGGTCTTGTCACCATTTGTAGCGACGAAGAGGGCTCCATGCCTTATGGCCCTCATTGAGGTGGCTATCTTCCAGTAATTGAACTCCCTGTCCATGCCAACTATCACGAAGTCAGCTCCATCCCTCCAGCACTCCTCTCTCGTGAGGACCTTCAGCCCCTGACCCTCAAGCTCCTCAACTAGGCCTATTTCACCCACAACATAGGCACTCCCCCCTCCATACTTTTCCCTTAGCAGCAGGGCCGTTGCATAGCCGCTGTTCATTATCTCTTCCACATTCACATCGAGCCCTAGGCTCCTAAGCCTCATCTCATAGTCTCTTCTGCTCCTTGTAGAGTTGTTCGTGACGAACATTATCTTAAGCCCAAGTTCCTTTAGCCTTCTAACAGCCTCTACTGCCTCCTGAATAGGCCTTTCTCCGACCCATATAACCCCATCCAAGTCCAATATTAGCCCAGAAAAAGCCTCGAACTCCTGTCTAAGCATCATAGAAGAGTTCACTCCCTTCCTCCCTATGAACTGGGGATAATAAGGAAAGAGCTATTAATGTCATAAGCTTATACCCCAAGATAGTCATGACAATTCAGGAATTAAGGGATAGACTCGCTCAGATCCAACTCGTTGCCTCGATATCCGGAGAACCTGCTTCCAAGCTCTACGAAGAGGTTCTGGCTGAGCTAACTTCTGCTGGCTTTATCCCATCAAGGAGGGCTGAAGGGCATGCCCTCTTCCCCTGCGAGAACGCTGACATATTGGGCCTGCCTCACATAAGGCTGGCAAACTTCGGGACGATGATCTCCCTTTGGATAAGGGGTCCTTACGACCTAAGCAGGGAGAAAGCTGAAATGGCTGGTCTAACAGCAGAGGAGCTTTATGAGAGGATTCTCATAGGTGCTCGTAGGGCAGCGGAGGTATTCGAGAGGTTTAGAGGAGTGGCCTCCTCCGTCCTGGTCTCCTTGCCCCTGGACTCTAATCTGTAGACTCCAGAATCCTTATGGCCTCAAGAGCGATCTTGGTCTCGAGTTCTATGGCCTTCTGAACCCTTGGGTCTAGCTCTCCCTTCTTCTCCCCTTTCTTGAACTCCCCCTTCCTCGTGCCCTTCACGATGTTCCCATCCACAGCAAGGATGGCTCCAGCCCTAAGCTTCTTTATCTGGGACAAGAGAAATATTACAGCTGCTTCCATTTCAAGTGAGAGGACTCCCAAGGAGCTCCAGGATTTGACCGTCTCAGCGCTCTCAGCATAGAAGGCGTCTCCGGTGACAACGATCCCGGACCTTACCTCTATCCCAAGGCTCTTCGCAGCTCTCAGCAAAGCTCTTACAACTTCTGGGCTTGCGACAGCAGGGTACTCAGGAGGAGCGTAGGCTCTCGTCGTTCCATCAGCCCTTACGGCTGCCATGGCAACTATTATGTCTCCTATCTCTATGTCCGGCTGTATAGCCCCGGTCGTCCCCACCCTTATGAAGCACTTGGCACCTATCCTGGCCAGCTCCTCAACGGCAATGGCTGCTGCGGGACATCCAATCCCGGTTGAAGTAACCGAGACGGGTATCCCCTTATAGCTTCCGGTGAAGGTAACGTATTGTCTGTACTCAGCCACTAGCCTGTAATCATCGAAGAACTTGGCTATCTTCTCGGCCCTCTTAGGGTCTCCTGGAAGGAGCACGTACTTAGCAACATCCCCAGGACCGCACATTATGTGTGGCTGGATTCCCATATCCACCGGGAGTTAACAAGCTGAATCCTAAAAAGCTCATTTCATCTAGTCTCCAGGCTGAGGTACAGGAGTCCAAGGATGTAGGAGAGATCGATGAAGCCCACTCCCACGTCAATGAGGGTTAAGATCCTAGCGAGGGAGGATGAATAAAGGGCTATCTGCATTTTAGATCTGCTGGACGGATGCATCGCCCTTAAACATGCTCCTAGGACAGCCGATAAGCCTAAGACCCCGAGAACGCCGAAATCCAAGGTGGCGGGTCCGGTGAGGGTGGCGGTTATGCCAACGCCCCTCTCAACCCCAAGGACATCTGCTATCACCCTTTTAGTTGGATCAAGCATGGCAAGACCATGAGTTAAGCCGAATGGAACCGAAATCCTTGCTACCTCTTGATAAACGTGAACAGTAAAGCCCATCCTATATAGGAGGTAAAGGAACCACGGGATGTCCCAGCTTCCATAGCTGGCCCTAGCCACGAGCGTTCCTAGGAGGAAGAGAGCAATAGCCGAAGGTAGTGCTATAAGGAAGGCTTCTCTAAACTTTATTTCAGCGGTAATCATTCCAGATATAAGAGCAGATGCTACAACGGATGCCAGACATCCCTTGTATCCCAGGAGGACGGCCATTGTCGCTAAAGGGAGAAGGAAGATGAGACCCCTCCTCCCGTACTTTGCTTGGGAGTATGCTGCCACAAAGATGGAGCTCACCTGAAAGCAGGCCCTTACAGGGGAGGAGGATATGCTCGCCCTGAGCAGGGGGTCCGTTAGGGGGATCCCCTCCCTGCACAGGAGAGCGAAGGAGGCGAGGGATCCTATTAGCGCGCTGAAAAGGACGCTCCTCTCATACCTCCAGAACCTAGCCAAGGTAAGGAGCACGCAGATTTGAAGTAGAAATGCAAGGAAACTTGCTTGGAGAGATACAATCAGGCTAAGCGCAGCAGAAAGGCTGAAGAAGATCCACCTATGCCTCCTGCGTATGGGAAGCTCCTTCCTCCCTAGGACGTAAATGATTAGGGCAGGGAGGAGGTAAATTGCCAGGGCTGGAGTCCAGAAGTCAGGGAACTTCCGATAGAAGAGCTCAGAAATTCCGGGCAGCATCCTGGCGGATAGACCTAGAGCGAGATAAGAGGTGTATGAAACCGCCAAGAAGATGTGTGACCTTAAGAACCATGGAACTAAGGCGTCGTCCCTCTTTTGGGCTCCATTAGATCCCTCCAAGCCCTACATCTCCTCAACTGCTTGTCTAAACCTATCGCTTGACTGAGAAGGTTGATCCTCATAAAGGTTTATGGCTTATCGACCCCCTATATACGGGATGATAAGCAAAAAAATCGCGTTGGAGAAGGTCTTGGATAGGTTCATAAGTGTGGTGGCAGGGGTATCTGGCATAGCCGTGCTCACCAGGGACGGCCTGCCGATAGCCACCAGGTTCAGATCAGATACCCCTGAAGAAGTTGTTGGAGCCATGAGCGCCTCAATGCTCGCCATTGGGGAGAGGGTGGCCATGGAATTTGGGCATGGGGACCTGGAGAAGGTCTTAGTAATAGGGAAGACCGGGTACACGATGCTGATTGGGGCGGGTCCCGACGCCATGGTCGTAGCCATACTCCCGAAAGAAGCTAAGATAGGTCTTGTGATGCTTGAACTAAAAAGAGCATCTGAAAAAATAGAAAAGATAGTTTCTGAATATATTTTTGAGGTTCCATGAGCCCTAAAATTTAGCAGTTAGGGAAGGGAGCCAAGCTCCTCCTCCTGAAGGAATTGTTAAAATATTTTATTCTGGGTCAGGTACCCCTTAATCCCGGACCTACTAATGAGAGGAACTAGCTTGCGGAGATTCAGGGAAAGCTATCTCTTTTTGACATTTCTAGCCGTTACTGTTGGTTTTGTATCTGGAGTAGGGGCAATATTCTTCAGATGGTTAATCAACACCTTCATGAGGGTATTCTACGGCATCCTCCCTAGGGCTCTAGGCTTCATGGGAAGGAGCTACTACCTCATAGCCCCGGCCCTTGGCGGAGCGGTGATCGGGCCGATAATATACAAGGCTGCATCCGAGACAAGGGGACATGGAGTTCCTGAGATAATGGAAGCCGTGTGGACAAGGGGAGGGAGGATCAGACCAAGGGTAGCCCTGATAAAACCCCTTGTTTCAGCTATTTGCATAGGATCTGGTGGATCTGCTGGAAGGGAAGGACCTATTGCCCAGATCGGGGCCTCCTTTGGGTCAACCATAGGACAGCTCCTGAGGATATCTCCGGAAAAGCTGAGGGTCTTAGTCGCATGCGGGGCTGGCGCGGGAATAGCAGCAACGTTCAACGCCCCGATAGCTGGGATCTTCTTTGCAATGGAGGTTATTCTAGCGGAGTTCAGGACGAGGTCATTTATACCAGCAGTCGTAGCCACCGTGACGGCCACTTCCATCTCCAGGAAGTTCCTAGGGGACTACCCTGCCCTAGGGCCTCTAAGTTACTCCCTAAAATGCTACTGCGAGCTTCCTTTTTACGTGGGTCTTGGGGTTCTAGCAGGTTTAGTAGGCATATTGGAGATAGACTCGCTCTATAAGTTCGAGGACTTCTTCGAGGAGCTTAAGCTCCCAACTTACGTCGTCCCGGCCATAGGAGGACTTGCCATGGGAGCGCTAGGCCTGGGCTTGCCCCACGTCCTAGGAGTCGGCTACGGAGAAAACCTCATCCCTCCGCTTACAAACTCCCTGCTCTCCGTCATAAACCAGGAGATGGAGTTCAAGCTCATGCTAGTTCTTGTCTTTGCGAAGATACTTGCTACCTCAATAACTTTAGGGTCAGGGGGCTCCGGAGGGGTCTTTGCCCCGTCCCTATTCGTAGGAGGCATGCTTGGAGGAGCATACGGATACCTGGTGAACCTGCTGTTTCCAAACTTAACAGCTGGCTACGGGGCATATGCTCTAGTAGGAATGGCTGCCATGTTTGCGGGAGTGAGCAGGGCAACCCTAACCTCGATCATAATACTCTTCGAGATGACCAGGGATTACGAGATAATCCTACCGCTCCTCATATCTTGCGTCATGAGCGACATGATAGTGGTCTTCTCCGGGAGGAACATATACATCCAGAAGCTCCTGAGGAGGGGAATAAAGGCGAAGCCTGAGAGGCCCCCGGATGCTTTGGACCTGACACTGATAAGGGACGTTATGAGGAAAGGCAGCGAACTGGTCGTCATTCGCAAGGGAATAAGGGTTAAGGAGGCTTACGAACTCATGGAGAAGACGGGATACCACGGGTTCCCGGTGGTTGACGGGAGAGGGAGACTAGTTGGGCTTGTAACCCACAATGAGATAAACGATGCCATGACCTCGGGTCTCTGGGATATGAAGATAGAGAGAATAGCCATAAGGGACCCGCTAACCCTCTACCCAGATGAGACCTTGAGGGAGGCTCTCCTGAGAATAGGAATTAAAAGGAAGAGGGGAAGCCACTTCCCAGTCGTCGACAGAAAGGATAGGAAGAAGCTAGTTGGCTTCGTAGCCATGACCGATATAATATCGGCCTACGTAAAGAAGACCAAGGAGATAGAGTGGTTCCCAGCTTAGGAATACATCTCCAACAGCTCGTCAATACTGAAACCAAACGAGTTGCTGGAAGTAAAAGGGTGAGGGCGACAAATAACGAATACAGGAAGCTCCCTCATTCCTCACCCATTAGCAACGTCATGACCGGAACGCTCACGGAGGAAGCCACCCTCTCGCTTACGCCCCTTGAAATGAGCCTCTTAAGCAGGCCCTTTTTCCTCTTCAGCATTACAACTAGGTCGTAGTCGGACTCGCTCAACTCCTCTATTATCGCATCAGCCGCGTCCCTAGCAATCGCTACCTTAACCTCAGCTTTTATCCCGCCCCTACTCAGCCCCTCCGCTATCTCACCTAACCAGGACTCCGCCTCAACTATCTGGTTTTTGAACTGATCTAGGCTGAGGGAGGAGGCCGCAGGGGACTCTATGACGTGAAAGAGGACGAACTCATCTCCTTCAAGCCAAAGCTTCCCTATGACAAGTCCCTTCAGCTCCTGAGGGTCTATTGGCCTGGCTAGAGGTAGAAGGATCCTCCTTTTACCCATCCTTACTCCTCCAATAACTTACCCTCCCTCTTGTGCGTATAAAGGATTACGGCGCTGTTGGTGCCCCTAACCCCCTTAACCGAGAGAACCTTGTTCTTCAGGAAGTCCCTGAATTCTCTCATGTTTTTCGTCCTGACCAGTGCGACTATGTCGAAGTCTCCGGTGACTTCGAAGAGATCAACGACTTCTGGAAGCCCCTTTAGGGATGAGGTCACGCGATCGAGCTCCTTAGACTCAACATATATGCTCAACAGGACCGTAACAACCAATTCAATCCCTCCTTATCACTATAACCTTCCCGGGAAGGGTTGCCGATAGCCTGGAGGCCATCGCCTCTTCGGATATCTGACCCTTGAAAACCCTTCTCTTCGAGGAAAGCACGACGGCGAAATCGTACGTTTCCCTTGATGCCTCCTCCAGGGATATTTCTATTGGATCTCCCCAAAGCACATTTGTCGTTACTTCGTATCCCCTCTTCTTAAGGATCCTGGCAATTTCCCTGAGTTCCTCCAGGGCCTCGTCCCTTACCTCAGCGAGCTCTGAGGAAGTTAGACCCCTTGGATCAAGGACGTGAACCAAGTGCAGCACAAACCTCCTGTCAAGGGCCTTTGAGAGCAACCGGGCTACTTGGTCCGTTTTCTCTGGGAGCCTCAGGAAGACGACGACCTCTATCTTATGAGCTCCCGGCTTGACCTCTTTTGCTCCAATCCTCGAGCAAATAGGGAGGTTAGTCGCCGTTCTGTAGACCACGTAGGTTATCAAGCCTATCAGGAGCCAGAG
>QMVU01000059.1 GCA_003661265.1 Thermoproteota archaeon
ACATAATAGGATATAGTTGTATATAAACATTATTTTAAGATAAAAATTTTACATAATCAAATTTAAAACCAATGTTGTGTTATGTAATGAGATGCCTAGGGAGAGGAAGAGGAGCAAGAAGGAACTCACCACGATCCAGATATCGAAGGAGACAAGGGAGATGCTTAAGGAGCTTGGGAGGAAGGGAGAGACCTACGATGACATAATAAGGAGGCTTATAGAGCTTGCCAAAGATGTGGAAAAGAGGTATAAGTAGTCACATTAGGTGGAATAGTGCATCTAGAAAAGTCCTTTCCTCTTATAAGCATCTAAGGCCTCCTCCCATAACTTCCTGTCCCCATAGCTTTCAAGTTCCATGAAGACATGCATTAGGAGGTCTCCTCTGACCCCAGAGCTTCTAATAACACCGAGTATCCACTTCAGACTATTCTTACCGTCCAAGTAGCGATCATAAATTCCTTTACATAGTTAACATCTCCATAGCGCGTCTGTGTAGAGAAATGGCCGTTTTGAATGTCGCTGCTTACTAGGATTGTTACAAAATTTGTAGGAATGGATGGAGCGCTCTTTGAAATTACCTCCTAATCTCGGTGGAAAAAGAATTTATATATTCTTTATATATAATAATTATCGATATAAGATGGGCAGATCTGGACGATCTTATAGGAGTTTATTGGTGACCCGTGAAGTCTATGAGAGGTTAAGATCCTTAAAAAGAGAAGGCGAAAGCTTTTCGGATTTAATTGCTAGATTAATGGAGCGGAGCGGTGCTGACTATGGGCTAGAAAAATTAGCTGGGCTTTTATCTGAAAACGAGGAGGAGGCTCGACTATTTGAAGAGGCGGTGAAAGAGGCTTCTAAGTACTTTGGGTGGACAAGTTGAGTAAAATTTGCCTAGACTCGAGCGTTCTAATAGCTTTGGAAAAGGCCCGAATTTCTGCAGAGGATTTACGTAGGGAGTTTCCGCATGCCCACTTTGTTATTTCTGTTATTAGTGCTTTTGAACAGGCATACGGGGCCTATATCTTGATACAAAAGGGATTCAAGCAGAAAGGAGAGGAGATCCTCGATGGGTTGAAAGGCTTCAGAACATATCCATTAACATTTGAAGCTGCCCTTCTGGCAGCCAAAATCTCTGCCGAGCTAAGATCAATGGGCAAGAAAATCGAGCCTAAAGATTTGTTTATAGCTGCAATATGTATTCAAAACGAGTTAGAACTCTTGACGCTGAATGTCAGGCACTTTGAGCTATTGTCTCCGTATGGTCTGAGGGTGCACAACGCAAGACCTTTTTTGAAAAAGAAATAATCCCATTGCTATGTTGTGTAATCAAGATATCGTAGGGAGAGGAGGAGCTTACTACATCCAGATATCGAAGGAGACAAGGAGATGCTTAAAGAGCTTGGGAAGAAGGGAGAGACCTACGATGACATAATAAGAAGGCTTATAGAGATGGCGAGAAGCAAGGAAGAGGAGCCTAAGTAAGGACCACGCATTCGTGTAGGATATGCTTAAGTACGCAGCCTTTCCCTCGTGAAGATTGGAGAATCTTTCAATGTTTATAGGTATCTTCTCTTCCCGCAAGATTCTAGGCCTCCTCCCACAGCTTCCTGTCCCCGTAGCTCTCAAGCTCCTTGAATACCCTCCATAGAAGCTCCTCTCTAACCTCTGAGCTCCTAATAACCCCCCCAATATCCACTTAAGGCCCTTCTTACGGATCTGAGTGGAGGTGCTCTCTTCTAACCTCCACCTTCCTCTCTTGATAGCCCTTCTAGCTCCCTTCTTCGCTCCATAATCTCCCGCAACCTCTCCTCTAGCTCCCTTCTCCTCACCTGTATTTGAAGGAGACTTAAAAGAGAGCTCATCATTACTATACTAGTGGCTAGAAGGTAGAGAAACTCAGATTTAACTCCCTCGATAACTTCAAACTCTTCTATCCTGTACGAGATAAGGGATGAGCCATCATATAATAAAGAAAAGACCTTCCAAGTTCCTAAAACCCTCTGAGCTGAGTGTGGTAAAGAAAGCTCGACCCTTATATCCTCTGAAAGCTCTCCTCTCTGATAGAGTAAGGTTTAAAGAGGGAGATGCAAGGAACATCTCGTTTCCTGATAACTATTTTGATATAGTTGTATCAAGTTTCGCCATCCACATCATACGTAAGGGCAGAGAAGATGCTCTAAAGGAAATGATTCGTGTACTAAAACCTGGCGGCAAATTCGCGATAGTAGAACCTGTAAAAGAGAGATGGACGGGGTGGGTTGTTGATGATAAACTAAAGGCCAAACTTCAGGAGTTAGGTCTCAAGAACGTTAAATTCCATCCGATCATAATTTCTTATCCCAAGAAAAGATAACGTATATATAATTTACGGTGAAAAAATGATCGGAAAGATGATTGTTTAAATGTAAGGAAGATAAGGCGAGGTAGATATCCAATTGGAAAGTACGTTGATGGGCATCCAAGGATTTATCATCTTTCTAATTGCCTATGCCTTTTACCTTCTCTTTGCATACAAGAAGGACCCGAGATTTTCATTGAAGTACGAGAGGGTTCCCTCATTTTACTTTTTAATGTTGATTTCCGCACTGGAGACACTAATCCTGGTGGTAATCCTCATAATTTTGAACCTGCTCATTGGTCGGGATCTTATATCGATATTCGGTTTGAATCGCCTGAATTTAACAGGAGAAGTACCTCTTCTAGGCTTCCTTGGAGGAATTCTCGTCTTTATCGCGTGCTTAGTTGTTGGTTCCTTAATCTCCCTCTTGCACCGCAAATTCTTCTTTTACTACAAGCCCACAAGGGAGGAGGAGGTTAAAAAACTAATATTGGCCTCTTTACCCAGATCAAGAAGGAAATCCTTTGCTCTTCTAACAATTACCTCTCTAAAAGCTGCAATTTTTGAGGAGATAATTTTTCAGAGGCTACTTACTTAGCAACTTGCTTTTATTAACCTCTCCTACAATTGCTCTAATTGTACAGGCTCTTCTTTTTTCAATCCCCCACCTATACCAAGGAATTCTTAATGCTTTACTACCGCTGATAGCTGGTCTACTGCTTGGAGAAATATTCCTAATAACGGGTTCGTTAACAGTGGTCATGGTAGCACATTTCGTTGGGGATGTAATAGGACTCATCATTCAAGTGTTTCTGCCCGGAAGGGAATGAGATAAAGTCCTCGGCTTCCGCATAAATCCTGTCGCAGGATTTATCCGATGTAGCGATGATTCCGAAAAGGAGTAAAAAGAACTCCAAGGAGGGAGTTATTAAGCAGTTCGAGAAGATCGGATGAGCCTCCTACATGCCTCAACTGTTTCCCTAGCCATTTCCAAGGCCTCTCTAGCATCCTCCTCGTCATAAAGCTCGCTAGGAGGGAGCCCTGCTTCCTCATCTCCATACATGCTAGGCTCTCTCTCCCTACTTAACCTCCCTGAGACTCTAGCGAGCCTTGGTATCAGCTCCCTAAACCATTCTGGGAACCTGTCTTGGCTTCTCCTTAGTATCGGTCCTACATCATGCCATCTAGGTGGTTCAATCCCTACGGCCCTAAGGGCTCCTTTTAAAGCCAGTTTAACCGCTTCCTGGCTCTGCCTAACCACATACGGGTACTCCCCTAAGTTAAAGAAGTGTTCTGCTGCTCTAAGTCTTACTTCAGATTGCTGCATGTTGGCCAGAGCCATCCTGAGGTTATTCAATCTCTATGACCTCCCCGAACTCATATGGTTCCTTAAGAACCCAGTACCACATCTTGCCCATCCTAACCCTCTTGGCGTTAAGTTCATTCAGCCTCTTCCTGAGTCTGTTCAAGATGTTCTCGAAGAACGAGCCCCTATCATATAGTATTATCGCGTCCTCAACCATGTCCAGGTATATGGGAGTTAGCCTCGATGCCTCTTCCGGTGTCCTGAGCAGGGGAGATATGCTGACATAATATCCTTCGTCCCACAAATCTTCTATTAGCGGCTCAACCTCTTTTTCCACCTCCATGAAGAGGTCCTGTCTCTTAAACCTCCCCTTCGGAAGGCCTTCTATGATCACTAGGATGTCTAAATCGCTATCCCTTCTAAACTCTCCTCTGGCTACTGATCCGTAAACTACAAGGGAAATGAGCTTGTCCCCAAATCTCTTTCTTAAAGCTTCTAAAAGGGCTTTAAGAATGCTCCTATATGGTTCGGCCAGGCTCAAGTCATCTCTTCATACCAGCTTGGGAATTAAAGTTTGTCCTTCGAAAGAGCAGAATGTCAATATCAGCGCTTAGGACCTGAGAACTAAGCTTCCAGATGGAGGACTTAGGTTTGCTCATGTTGTAGATAGTTATACCATTTACACATGAGCTTTGCATTAACGGTATTTGCATGTTGACATCCAACATATTGGTTTATGGCATGAGATACTCCCGGAATTTTGGCTGTGCGCGCCGCAGTTCCTTTTGATTCTCCATGAGGATTTTCAGGTCCGTATTAGCCGCAGTTAGCCCGAAGTTAAAAAGTCCGTTCTGAGTTATGAAACCTGAGATAGACCCTTCACCCAATTTTTGGCAAGTCTGAGCGCCCATTCTCCACATGATCAGCTGGGAATCCGATCACGTGAGCGAGGCTGCCCGCCTGAGGGGAGCCTGTAAATAACCTATGGAGCAAAGGAGACAAGTATATAGAGCATACCAGGTATTTTTCTGCTACTTTTCGTGTTTCTGTAAACGTCGCAAGGGGAAGATGGACCAAGCAATAGAGCTGCTTCAAAAACCATGAGGGAGGTAGGCTGGTTTAAAAAAGAAAAAAGAAAAAATTAGAGAATTAGGCGCTAAGTTTCATCAAAGCGTCCTCTGCAGCCTTAATGACAGGATAAACGATGGGCGAAGAAGTTAGCATGGGGTGTGTTCCTACTTCCATCAAATATATGTCCTCACAAGTGAACTTTGCCTGTAATGCAACACCTATTAAGTTAGTTATCTCTGCCACGGCTTTATCTCCACTCACTTGACCACCTAAAAGCAGATGAGATTTCTTATCGAACAGAAGTTTGATTTTGATCTGTTTTGCGTCAGGGAGACAACCAGGATGTCGATTCACTGTTAAGAATTCACCACTCACAACTTCTATTTTCATATCCTTTGCCTGTCTTTCAGTTAACCCTGCACACCCAAACGCTGTGTCACCGATTATCGTTGAAAAAATCGGGTAGTCACCAACTATTCTCCTTAGTCTTTTCATCTCAAAAAGATTACTTCCCACTACTCTTGCATCCCTACATGCTAATGAAGCAAGCATTACACTTCTGCAGCTTCCTGTGATGAAATCTCTCCTTTCAACACAATCTCCTACAGCAAACACGTCGGGATCATTGGTTCTTCCGTAATCGTCGACTACGATTCCACATCTACCGATGTTTATTCCAGCATTTCTTGCAAGCTCCACGTTTGGTCTTAATCCCACTGCTACTATTACCATGTCGGCTTCCAATTCTTTTCCGTTGCTCAAAAGAACTTTTTCAACTTTCTTCTCTCCAATTATCTTCTCCACTCTCGTGTTTGTGTAAACGTTAATACCCATTTCTTTCAATTTTTCTTCTATCTGCACGCAAAATTCGTCATCAAAGTTTAATTGCACCACGTGTGGTAACAGCTCTACGATTGAAATTTTCTTCTTTAGCTTAACAGCGTCCGTTGAGAATTCTACACCAACAAACCCACCACCTATTACTACTATGTTTTGAACTTCTCTAACTGTTCTGAATAGTTTTTCTAGATATGGGACTTCTTTTTTTATGAAGAATACGTTTTCCAATTCTATACCCTCAATTGGGATTTTCTGAGGTGTTGCACCTGTAGCTAAGACGAGTTTATCGTAACTTATCCTTCCAACGGTAGTTTCAACGTATTTTTCATCCCTGTTTATGGACTTAGCTTCACCTTTAAGCAGTTCTATGCCATTTTTTGTTAAAATTTCATCCGAAATTATGTTCTTTGAAACAGATTCTATAGATGAGGAGAGGTAGGGAATGGCGCATGGAATTACTACTTTATCCTCTTTTCTTAGAACAACGATTTTCTTATCAGGATAGTTTTTTCTTGCAGTAAGGGCAGTAACTATTCCTGAAGGCCCACCCCCGATTATTAATACATCAGCATACATGACAATTAATGATACAACTGATTTTAAAAAATTTTTACTAATTATAAGAAAGGAATCTTTCTGGTCCCGCCCAAGATCTCTTGATTGTTTAATAAAGGAAATCCTCTAAGAGAAAAGAAGCATTAAAGGGGTATAAGAAGACTCTTTCATCAGGAGATAAGCGGACTCTATTGTAAAAAGCAATTATAGGTAACTTCTCTTCTTGCAAGCGTCTAAAGCTCACCTCCCCCTATCCCCATAAGTCCGTCCGAAGCTATGCTGACTGGTGAATTTTCTGTGCAGACATTCGTATTGTCAGGATCTATTCGATGTTTAGTGATTAAAAAGCAAGTAAAAACTCTCTCTCCCTACTTAACCTCCTTGAGACTCTAGCGAGCCTTGGTATCAGCTCCCTAAACCATTCTGGGAACCTGTCTTGGCTTCTCCTTAGTATCGGTCCTACATCATGCCATCTAGGTGGTTCAATCCCTACAGCCCTAAGATATTGTTTTTAAAATAAGGCATGCATATTAACATCTAACGTATTAGTTTATGGCATGAGATGCTCCCGGAATCTTGGTTGAAGTGAAAGCACTTTTGCATTTATTTTGATAGTCTTTATTACCTTTACACCTTTTTGTTTTTATGAGACATTTTCCTAACTGCATATATCGTTTGCACAGATGATCCCTGATATTATCACCGCTTCTATTCCACCACCTGGGAAAGTTGAGGCACTTGCCAAATACAAGCCCTTTATTGGAGTTTTAAAATAAGGTCTTTTGGTATCAATTGATTGATCGAAAGCATAAATTGCTCCTTCTGGCATGGAGGTGTATCTCTCGAATGTTTTTGGCGTTGCCGCATCTTGAACGACTATATGTTTGCTTAAGTTGGGAATAATTTTCTCAGCTTTCTTGATTAGAAACTCAGCAAACTCTCTCTTCTTATCTAAAT
>QMVU01000060.1 GCA_003661265.1 Thermoproteota archaeon
ATAAGAAGCATAATATTGGTCTCGCTCTTCTCAGTTATTTTTGAGATAGTTGCCTCGATAGGGACAGGGCTTCTCGGTTTTAAAGCCTAAAAGTCGAAAGCTGAGGAGATATATATTTATATGTTATTAGGAGAGAAGAGAATACAATAACTACACAGGTGTTCGCCATGAGGCGCGCTGTCCTCTTATTACTGGTATTATTGATCCCATTAGGACTAGCCTTAATCCCAACGGAAACCCAAGAAGCAATACCCTGGGGAGGAGTCACTTTAGGAGAGATTCCTAAGCCTCCAGTACCTAGGGAACCTGCCTTCTTCGGAGGAACTCTCGTCTGTCCGCTTCCATCAGATCCCGTCGAGATGAGCCCATTCACGAGGGCGACAACCTGGAGCTTCTACTTCTTCTACCCCATTTACGATTCGTTGGTGGGAATTGATGATCAAAGCCGCCCAGTTCCTTGGCTTGCAGAGTACTGGGAGTCGACTCCAGACGGACTGGTCTGGACGGTTCGTCTCGTTAAGAACGCAACCTGGCACGATGGCACTCCATTTACTGCCCATGATGTGGCTTTTACCTTTAACCATGTGCTAGAGGTCAAATATCCAAGGTGGTCAGACCTCTGGGAGACGGTTGAGAAGGTCGAGGTGGTGGATGACTACACGATAAAAATATACCTCAAGTTCCCGTATCCCGACTTCGTCACAGACGTGCTAACCTTCCCAATAGTTCCCAAGCACATCTGGGAGAAAGTCGTTACCGCTCCAGATTTCGATCCATTCACTTATAGGGCTACTGATGAGGTTTTGAAGGTCGGAAATGGGCCGTGGATATTCGAGGAGTACGTGCCTGGCCAGTACATAAAGTACAAGGCCAATCCAAACATCTTCAAGGGCAGGCCTTTCGCGGATGAGCTTCTGATGCCCATCATAACGAGTCCAGATGCTGGAATACTTGCTCTCAGGAAGGGAGAGGTCGATCAATGGTACTGGAGGCTGTCGCCGGAGGCTTTGCCAACCCTGCTTCAGGATCCTAACATTAGGATTCACCTCTATCTCAGCCCCTATGTATGTCACTGGGGCTTTAACACTTGGAAGTTCCCGCTCAACATAAAGGAGTTCAGGAAGGCTCTAGCCCACTGCGTAGATAAGGATTATGTTGTCGAGACTATTATGCACGGGTATGGCAGGCCAGGAAGGTTTGGAGTTTGGCCGATAACTGGTTTGTTCGAGGACTGGGCTAATCCCGATCCGAAGTGCGGCGTCTATGGATACGAGTTCAACCTAACTAAAGCTGCTGAGATCTTAGACAAGCTTGGATTCAAGGATATCGATGGAGATGGGTTCAGAGAGGGTCCAAATGGAGAGGAGATAGACCTTGAGCTTGCTCCTCCAACCTACGATCCGATAAGAGTTAGGATCGCAGAAATGCTAGCAGAGGAGTGGCTTGCGAAGATACCTGGAGGAGGTATAAAGGCTCATGTAGTCTACCAAGAGTGGAAGACTCTCTGGCCAAGGATAAAGCTACCTCCTGACGATCCTAACAAGCCTGATACGTGGTTCCTCTGCTCAAGCTATGGAACTCGACCGAGTCCAGACATAATGAGGTTCAGGCTCCACTCAAGCAAGATACCCAACCCCAACTATTATGGCTTCATAAACGCAACTTTCGACGAGCTTGCTGAGGAACAGGCAAGAACCGTTGATGTTGAGAGGAGAAAGGAGATAGCAAAGGAGATGCAAGCTATACTGGCTGAGGAATTGCCATTCATATCGATATTCCACAGATATGGGATCTCAGCTTACAGGGTAGATAAGTGGATAGGATGGGTACCAGGCATCATGTGGTCCGTTAACAATGGATGGTCATGGTGGAACTGCGTCCTAAGGGAGAAGGCAGTCCTCAAGCCAATGACCCTCACCTTGGCGGAGTATCCGCCTCCGAAGGTAACTCCGGGACAGACAATAACCATAAAGGTTAGCTTAACAGATCCGGAAGGCGAGCCTATAACTGGAGCATCCGTCGAGATGCACATAGCTGGAATACCTGAGGTGTTCAAGTTCGAAGAGATCGAAACTGGTGTGTACAGCATAACCCTTAGCACCGAAGGCTGGGTGGAGCAACCTTATACTGCTAAGATAATCAGCTCAGCTCCAGGATTTGAGGAAGCTGCTACTGTCCTAACGTTTGAGCTTACTAAGAAGGTAGCACCTGTGACCTTCTGGGGAGCCTATGGCCCACTGATAGTTGGTATACTAATAGTTATACTGATTGTAATAGCTGTATACGCGTTCTACGCAGCTAGAAAGAAATCTCCATCCAAATAACTTCCCCTCCCTTTTTTTAATAGGTGAGGTTATGCGAGTTCGATTTGTATTGACTCGATTCCTATCCTTACTTATCACTTTCTTGTTGGTAATGTCCGCCATATTCTTCTTAGCGAGAGCAACTGGAGATCCCTTTGCAGAGATAATTGAACAGGATCCCAGAGTACCTCCAGAAGCTGTACAGAGGCTCAGACAAAGGTGGGGCCTCGACAAGCCCATTTATCTTCAGTACATTGATTTCATGAAGGCAATGCTGAGCGGGGACTTTGGGTATTCTGTAGCTTATTACGCTCCTGTTTTTGAAATAATAAAACAGAAACTTCCATGGACATTGTTCTTGCTATCTACTAGTATAGTACTATCAACCATAGGAGCGGTCTTGTTGGGGGCCTATACTGCTTGGAGGAGGGGAAGCAGGTTTGACTTAATAGCGACCAATACCTCCCTCTTTATCAGGGCGATACCACATTTCTGGCTTGGAATGGTCCTCTTGCTTGTGTTTGGGTTCTACATTCCACTATTTCCTTTATATGGAGCAACAACTCCAGGAGCTCATTATTCAAACGCTTTTGAGTTTATTAAGGACGTGTTAGCACACGCAGCGCTTCCTCTAACCTGTTTAGTTATGAGGCAGATAGGGATGTACATGCTTTACATGAGAAGTGCAACCTTGGAGGTGTTAGGAGAGGACTTTATAGTAACAGCTAAGGCCAAAGGCCTTACAGACAGAGAAGTGCTATTCAGGCATGCTGTTAGGAACTCACTATTGCCGATGGTAACTATAACTGCTTTAAGATTTGGCTTCATGGTAAATGGAGCTATCTTAACAGAGACCGTTTTCTCTTATCCAGGAACAGGACGCCTCATATATGAAGCAATTATGAACTCGGACTATTTTCTGCTCCAGGGCGCCTTCTTCATAACCTCAGTTTGCGTCCTGATAGCCAATCTGATAGCTGACTTACTATACGCATACCTTGATCCGAGGGTAAGGGTGGGATGAAAGGGATGAGGGTACCACAAGCTTGGAGAGACAGGGCTAAGATCTGGAGGGAGAAGATGTCCGCTTCGGTCAAGCTCTTCATGAAGAACAAAGCAGGAGTGCTTGGACTTTGCATAACGATGACATTCGTTATAATGGCTATATTCGCCCCTTACATTGCCCCCTATGACCCCTACAAGATTGTGGATCACTATCTTCTTCCTCCGAGTAGTAAGCACCTACTTGGAACAAATGATATAGGGCAGGATATCCTATCTGAGCTCATTTATGGAGCAAGAGTCTCCCTGCTTATTGGAGTTCTAGCCTCTATAAGCGTTGTAAGCGTAGGAACCATCATAGGCATAGTTTCCGGTTATTATGGTGGCATGATAGATGAGATCTTAATGAGGATATGCGACATAATTTTGGTCCTGCCAGGCCTGCCCCTAATGATACTCCTGGCCTCTCTCTTAGGAACTGGAAAGTTCTACGTACTAATTATTGCAATTACGTTGAATGCGTGGCCAGGCTTAGCAAGACTAGTTAGATCTGCAGTCCTTTCGTTAAGGGAGAGGGCTTTTGTAGAAGCAGCAAGGGCAATAGGGGCTAGCGATGCGCACATAATGATAACTCACATACTCCCGAACGTAATGCCATTTATAGTTTCTGCTGCTGTTTACAGGGCAGCTGCAGCCATGATGGCTGAGGCAAGCCTTAGCTTCCTTGGTTTAGGAGATCCAAGCCACAAGAGCTGGGGAATGATGCTTCATTACGCTCATACAGCTGGAGGTTGGTGGGCGAATTATGGGAAGCCTTGTTGGTGGTGGATAATTCCACCCGGCCTTTGCATCGCTCTCTTCGTATCTGGGCTTATGTTAATGGGACAGGCAATTGAGGAGATAGTTAATCCAAGGCTTAGAAGGCGTTAGACATGGTGATTACAGCAGATGTTAGGATTAGAGATATAGGAATCAAAAGGATTAGGGAAAAGCTCCTAAGATGTCTGACTAACATAGGGCTTAATGTAGTAGAGGATGAGTTTGATAAAACTGGTTTTTCGATATTTGCAATCGAGAAAAGGGTTCCTCTTTGGCAGACGAGCCTTCTTTCACTAATAGGTCCTAGCTTAGTTAAAGATAGGATAGGCCTTGATATAAGAGCTTTTAAAGAAGGGAATTTTATCTCGCTTAGGATAGAAGCGAGACTTTACATACCAGAATTAGACATGGAAAATCCAAAAGGAAGCGATAGAGGCAGACTTAAGGCTGCTGGAGCTGTTAATTTCTTGGTTAGGGAGCTAGAAACCTTAAATCAGGAAACAAGGTGACAGGCTACCTTCCTTCCACCATCCACCTTAACGAGCTCAGGTTCTTCCTTTCTGCATATTTCCATGGCATAGGGACATCTTGGGTGGAACCTGCATCCAGAAGGAGGATTCAGAGCACTTGGCACTTCTCCAGATATCATGACCTTACTTTTCTCTGCCGTAGGATCTGGAACGGGTACTGCAGCTATCAACGCCTTTGTGTACGGATGAATTGGATCTCTTATCAACTCCTCCGTAGAACCCATCTCAACTATTTTTCCAAGATACATCACTGCCAACCTATCGCACATATGTCTAGCAATTGCTAAGTCATGAGTTATGAAGAGGTATGAGATTCCAAACTGCTCTCTAAGCCTTAACATCAGGCTCAGAATCCCGGCTCGTATCGAGACATCTAACATAGATACTGGCTCATCTGCCACTATGAATTCTGGGTTTAAAACGAGGGCCCTTGCTATTGCTACCCTTTGTCTTTGCCCACCCGAGAGTTCATGGGGATAGCGCAGCATAAACTCCTCTGGAGGAACAAGCTCAACTTCTTCTAGAGCTTCAGCAACCATCTCCTTGCATTCATCATAAGAGCTTGCTAGCTTGTGAACCCTTATTGGCTCAGCTATTATGTCAAGCACAGTCATCCTAGGACTTAGGGACTCATAAGGGTCCTGAAATATTATCTGCATCTTCTTCCTCAGCTTCCTAAGCCTTTCTTCATCAAGCTCAAATACATTTTCTCCCTTGAAGTAAACTTCGCCACTTGTGGGTTCTATAAGCCTTAAAATAGTTTTTCCAGTCGTTGTCTTGCCGCAGCCGGATTCTCCTGCCAGACCAAATATTTCGCCGTCCGATATCTCAAAGGAGACTCCATCCACAGCCTTTACATATTGCCTTTTCCCAAAGAGGCTGGTTATACCCCCTCTTACTGGAAACCACTTCTTAAGCTCTACAACCTTGACTAGGGGTTCCATTAGCATCACCTGCTGACTAGATGACATGCAACTTGATGATCACCATCCACCTTAACGAGCTCAGGCTCTTCCCTCCTGCATATTTCCATGGCATAGGGGCATCTTGGGTGGAACCTGCATCCAGAAGGAGGATTCAGAAGATTTGGTGGGGCTCCAGGTATAGATACTAGTTGCTTCTTCTCCCCTCTTATGCTTGGGAAGGCGTTGACTAATCCCTTTGTGTAAGGATGGAGAGGGTTTTTGTATATTGTGACGATATCTGCACTCTCAACAAGCTTTCCAGCATACATAACCGCTGCATAATCGCAGATCTCAGCTACTACAGAAAGATCATGAGTTATTAACATTAAGGTTAGACCAAGCTCCTGCTGGAGGCTTTTGATAAGTTTTAGAACTTGAGCTTGCACAATGACATCTAAGGCTGTGGTGGGCTCATCCGCGATTAAGAACTCTGGATTGCAGGCAAGAGCCATCGCTATCATAGTTCTTTGCTTCATTCCTCCACTTAACTCATGGGGATAACTTTTGGCCCTTTTCGGATCTATTCCAACCAGTGAAAGCAGTTTTTTAGCCCTTTCAAGTGCTTCATCCTTGCTGACGTTCTCATGCCTTATTATTGCCTCAGCTATCTGATCGCCTATCCTGTAAACGGGATTCAAGGCATTCATAGCTCCTTGAAAGACCATTGAGATTTTCTTCCACCTGTACTCCTTGCGAAACTCCTCTTCGGATATTGAGAGGATGTCCTTTCCGTTGAAGAAAATGCTTCCTCCCAGAACCCTTCCGTTTGATGGAAGAAGCCTAGTTACTGCGAGAGCAAGCGTTGTCTTGCCGCAGCCGGATTCTCCTACCAACCCAACTGCAGTCTTGCTTTTAATTCTCAGGCTTACGTCGTCAACTGCCTTAACGTATCCTTTTATCGTCTCATAATATGCCTTTAGCCCCTTTATTTCTAAGATAGCATTTAAAGGTCCCGTTTCCTTCATTTAGTTCTCAAGACTGAACTGAAATGATGGCTCCTTATATTCTTTTTCTCCAACTGAGTTTGAAATTGCCCAACTCTTCGACTCCTCAATAAAAAGGATGGGAAACTGCGCTCAACTTTAAGTTATGGTTATATCTCTCTAGACAATGGTTGTTTTATTATTTACGCTAAAGTTTTAACAGCTCATCCCAGTCCAGTAGTACGAATGAGTTCCCTTATCTCAATTAAATCCGATGAATGCTAAAAAATCTAGAAGAATTTTGTTCATGAGGTAATTAAGAGAACTTCGGACTACGTATAGGTGAGAATTGAAGACAGATTGCTTATTTTAAGACTAACAAAAACTGCCGCTGAGATTCTGAACATGCTTTACTCAGAAATTCCAGTCATAGATGTAATTAGAAGGATTTTTAGCCAAGTACGGAGTTAAGGAAGATATCGTGGCTAGGGACATTGAAAAGCTACTTAAAAACC
>QMVU01000061.1 GCA_003661265.1 Thermoproteota archaeon
GTTCTCATATCCTGAGACAGCACTCCTACCTAAGCTTTACGTTAGCTATGGCATTAAATACTTAAAGTAAGCGCGCGCTCGCTAAAGGATAGACCGATTCCCTTTCCAGTTATCATGATACTCTGGAGGCTTAAAGAAGCTCAGCGCGAGGATGGAAGTTGAGAGAGAACTCCGGTGTTAAAGTGGCTACAGGATGTGTCTATAGATACATGGAGCTAGCCCTACTAGCAGGCGAGTCGTTGGAGGGAGAAAGCCTTTCTAGAGCTATTAGCTGGCTTCTAAAAGTTCAAAAAAGGATAATGGGTTTCCAACAAATGAAACCGCCTCCTATGGAGAAGCGTGCGCTATCCTATGATGGAATGGTCTTAGCGCTATGAAGCGCCTTAAACCCGAGTATAAGGTATGCTATGGCAGTGGCCCCGCAGTGAAGCAGTATCGTCCAGAAAGCCATTAGAGGTCTCCCAACTAGGTACCAGAAAAGCATATGCAATATGTAGACGCTTCTCCTGCCATCTAACTTAGTTACAAGTCGAGCAGCGCCACAATGATACTTTAGGGACTTTCCTGTCGATATCCAGATTACGTTATAGACATGCCTCACTAATGAGTCCAAGATAAGCCAGGTTAGACCTAAGGTTATGTAAAGCTCCTCTCTAGTACTTGTCCAAGCCCACCAACAAAAGGCTGCGTACCAAGATTGCTCGTATAGCATGTCAAAACTGTGTTCCAATTTCCCTATCATGGTTGGCCTCTTCCTAAGCCTAGCTAATTTGCCATCCACCCCGTCTAGCACTCCAACAATTATAGCAAGAGCCAGGCCCAGCGCTAATGAACCTTTAGTTATTAAGTATGCGGTGACCGCCGCCAACGCATAAGTTAGCAGTGAAATGTGGTCTGCCCCTATCCAGTCAAAGTCGAACAGAAGATAAACTATGAGATCTTCAACCGGCTTGTGTAATAAGCTAATTACGTGGGTACCCTTTTGGAGTTCCTGTATCTCAGCCCACTTCTTGGAATTCAACACTTTATCTCCCTCCCAGTAACAGATGCTGTAACAATGCTCGATGTAACGAAGCAAAAAATAAGCAGGAGCAAAGCCTGTTCGTGTCCTCCAACATCTCCTGTTGGAGGCGTATTATATACTTTACCATTATTTGCAACCCCCTAGCAATCTCAATTACATTACATCCCCCAGTATTGGGACCTCCCATTATGGTCGATTCCTTACAGTGCTTTCTTCTAATCATCCAGCCCAAACCGTGAGTTATCTTCTGGGTAGAGGATAACCTTTCAATAGGAGTTTTGAGAATCAGGAAAGCGGTGATTCATCGATGAAGGACATAGGGCTTAAGATAGTAGGAGCTACCATGATCTTGCACGCCCTAATATGGCTTTTCCTATCAGTTAATTGCCTAAGAGTGCTCATCTGGCTGATTAGAGGTCCTGTTGAGACGGGATTACATCCACTTCTCTGGCCTTTTGGAGGTCCCATAATGTCCTTATTTGGCCTTATAGGTGTGATAGGATTTGCTCTCTTAGCGATTATATGCGCAATTTTTGGATTGATAGCCATGTTCTGGGCCAGATCTATCCTCCATTCAAGATCTAGGAGAGCCTTCATCTTAGCCGTCATAATCTACGCGGTGCTCTTGCTTATATGCGCTCTACCCTTGGTGAGAAATTCTCCTCCTGTCATCTTCATAGTGGAGGTCGCGGTAAATGGCCTTGGCCTAATTGGCGGCATGCTACACATATTTCACGAAACTAGAGGGAGCTGATTTTTCTTGTCGCCCGCTACGCCTTTATTAGAGCCTTGATCCTCTCCAAAGATCCTTGAATGTCTTTCCAATCCCATTCCTCGAAAACAAGTCCTTCCAACTTCTTGCTAAGCTCTTCCATAAATATTCCTTTTTTGCCCACTTTTGTGTATTCTTTGGCCTCATGCGGAGGTCCCATCCAGCTCTCTGAAGATCCTGATTCTGAAACACCACAGGAGGGACTTCCCTTTATGCCTACTACACCTAAGACTTCATAATCGTTTCTCAAGTATTCTGTAACAAGATCTTTCATCTCTTGAGCCAATTTCCCGCAGTAATTCCTAAATCCAGGGTTATCAAATTGCTCTCTCACACCCCAGAATCTCCTTAACCCATAGAAGTATGTTTCGGGACATGGCAACTGAACTATACCTATTCCCTCCTTCATGATGAGTTGAAGCAATTCTTCAACGACTCCCTTCCTCCTGGCCTTCCCTATCACCACAGAATTTTGATTCAGCAGACAGTGAGCCAGCAGGATGATCCTACTAGATCTGCTATCCCTCAACTTAACCCCAAGAAGATAGTTGGCAAGATAAATTCAAATTCTCATTATTTTATTAAGGGATGAAAGTGCTTCCTAAGGAGTCAGGATGCTAACATATGGGGACGTTCTAAGGAAGGTAGTGCACTTCTTACTCATAGTAGCTCTAGCGATTCCACTGTACTGGAGAGGAGTAGTGGAGACATTCTTCCTTCAGGATTACCTACCAGCAGTAGAGACCCTCTCTGATCCTGGTGTTGTTTACGCATTGGTCTTAATAGGAGCGGCTTTCATAAATGCTGTCAGGATAAGGGGTCCTATCTCCAGGGAGAAGGTCATTGAGTTCAGGAAAAAAGCTGCTGAAATAGGTCCATTTGGAAAGAAGATAGAGGAACTGCTTGAGGCAGTGGATTCTCTCATTAATGCAATGCAGAGAGAGTACGAGAGACGGGCTGGATACTTGGGCTTAGTCTACGGGACCATAGGGATCTTCACTGCGTACTCCCTCTTCGGATACGAGGTTGTGTATGGGATATCTGCCATGGCCACGACGGACATATTCTCCTCCCTCATCGGCATGGCATTCGGCAAGAGGAGGATCCCGTTTTCAAATGGGACTTTTGAGGGAACGATAGCTGGCTTTCTATCTTTTCTCTTACCGCTTCTCATTGTGGAACCTCCGTGGAGGGCATTCATCTTGGCCCTATCCGCCTCCTTTGCTGAGGTGTACGGGGTCGAGGACAACCTCTCAGTCCCCCTATTCGTCTCATTTGTCTCTTGGTTGACGAGAGAATTTAGCGTATTACTGCCCTCTTACCCATTTTAGAGGTAGATTAAGGATTATGGAAGAACTTTCGTAACCACCCTCCTTCAGCTTTTTTAAGGAAGGGCCTCAATCTGACATGGTGTATGCTTGAGGTCTGTACCGCATTTACTGGTAAGTGGCCATCAGGCCGAGCCTGAACTTGAACTGGCTACTTCTCTAGCGTATGTGGCCTCAAAAAGGAAGAAAGTGGGTTTCATAAGGAGAAGACCTGCCGAAGAGCTTGAGTTCATCGTTAAGGTGGGATGGCCAATCAGGACTTTGAGCTTAGACGAGAAGAAATTCCTTTTCGATCCCTTAGGCCTGTTTAAGATTCAATTGAAAATAGAGGCTATTGAGGACATAAGGGAGGCAATGCAGCAGATCTCAGGTCCAATTTTCTCCATGGATGAGTTTAAGGAGAAGCTGGAGGAGGCGCTAAAGCTCATTCATGAACCTAAACTAGCTCAAGAGGTGAATGGATTCGTCCCTCCTTCGATTGTGGAGGTATTTGAGGAAATAGTTGGACATGAGGAAATACCTAGCATCGAACTTAGGGCTAGGATAAGCGAGGAGGAATTCTTAGAACAGATTAGTGGGGCTTTGAGCTATTCCAGCCAGTTAAAATCGGAGATAGCTGAAATAAGCAGTTACATCAATTCTTTAACGAAACATAAGGGCTCATGGGAGGGAGAGCTCAAGGAAAAGGAGGAGGAGATCAGGAGAACCTACGAGACTAGAATAGAGGACGCTAAACGCTACCTAGGCCAGAGAGCTGAACCGGAAGTAGAGAAGTTAAGGGCTGAGATGGAGAAGGAGATAGAAGATATTAGGAAGAGGATCTTGGAGCCCTTAAACGCTTTAGCATCCCTTGTGGAAAAGCTTGAGGAAGCAAAGAGCAGAAGAGAGATCTTCTTAAATGCCTTAGAGTGGGAAGTTCTAGGAGAAGGCTTGGAAGTAAATATTCCGTTCATGATTGCTTCCCTAATAGGGAAGGAAGGGAGAAGGTTCATCACAATACCTCCATCGAACCTCTCAAAGGTTGGCATTGGAGGAAAGCTCAAGAAGGCGTTTGGAGCTATCGTCGTTCCGATAGAGACGAGATCACCAATTTACGAGGAAATGAGGTCTCTTCTAGAGGAAGAGTTATCCAAAAACGTTGGATTCTCATCTTACATCTTAGAGATTGGGAGTAGAGCAGATCTCATCCAGAAATACAATGATCTCTTCATGAAGGGCGTAACTAGGTTGAGAGACATGGAAGTCCTTGATGAGGATGACTCTACGGAAGTAATGTCCATGACACTCTAGTAGGAGGGTGTTGTGCCGAGGACTACGTTCAACTTCATCAGCTTCCCCCTCCTAACAACGGTCACCTCTACTTTGCTTCCAGGAGTCTCCTCCCAGATCTGACCAATTAGATCGTCCATTCCCTTAACCTCAACTCCTTGAATTGCTACTATGACATCTCCGCTCCTCAAGCCAGCCTGCCAGGCCGGTCCTCCCCTTATCACGTTCACCACGAGAGCTCCCTTGCTCACGCCCAGTCCGTAATGTCTAGCCATCTTTGGATCAACGTCCACGCCATTTATGCCAAGCCACGGCCTTCTAACAAACCCTAGCCTTATTAGATCCTTTGCAACCTTCGAGACCAAGTTTATCGGAATAGCAAATCCTATTCCTTGGGCATAGGGTATTATAGCTGTGTTCATGCCTATTACCTTCCCTTCTAGATCAACTAGAGGACCTCCGCTGTTCCCTGGGTTTATGGCGGCATCTGTCTGTATTAAGCCAGCTAAGAGTGGGCCTCTCTCAGTCCTTATGTGCCTTCCTAGGGCACTTATCACCCCGAAGGTAACCGTAGGCCCACCTGCAAGACCGAAAGAGTTGCCTATAGCTATGACAAATTGCCCTACTGAGAGCTTATCTGAGTCACCGAGTTCTACGGGTTCAAGATCGCTTCCCTTTATCTTCATTACAGCAACGTCTGTCCAAGGGTCTTTGCCAACAAGCCTGGCTTCTACCATTTCCCCGTTGTTCAAGTATACCTCCGCTCTCCTAACATCTGTAAGAACGTGAGCGTTTGTGACCACATGGCCTTCATCGTCTATTATAAAACCGGTTCCTACACCCTTGACCGGTACTGGGAGGAGGAAGACGCTAGGTAAGAGGCGTGTGGTGGTTATGTTTACCACGCTCCTCGTTAGCTTCTTCACAACATTCGCCACCTGCTCCTGCAATTCACTTGATGTTACCATCACCAGTATGGTCCCTCATCTTCCAAAAAAGTTAGTGGAGAGCAAGGACAGACCTTAGTCTACTTGAATTCTGATTTGCAGATTTGAAAGAATAGTTGGTCAATTCTATATTCCCAGACTTACTAGTACAATTGATGAGTCTTTCTTACGAAGTACGCGCATGGTACTGCAAAGAGGAGGTAAGGAGGGAGATCGCCGATTTCTGCCGTAATAGGTGGATTGCCTTATTCGGGCGGGGTGTAGTGAGGTATGACAGGGAGGGAAACCCCCTTAGCATAGAGGAACCCTATCAGATCCCTGAGATATTAGAGCGTTTCTCCTCCATAAAGCCGAGATCTTTCTACGCAACCTCGGCCACCTATTTAAGGCTCTCCTTCAAGGAAGATGTGGAGGATGAGGGAAATGTTATGTCCTACACGCCATACTGGGACATAGACAACGAAGCTTCAAAATGGAAAGCCACCGTTGAGGTCGTTCAGGTAATCTTAAGGGTCTTAGAGAGGGAAGGGATAAGCAATTCAGCTTACGTCCTGTGGACCGGGAGAGGAATGCACGTTAACCTGCATCAGAAGTCGATTTCCATGGAAGTTGTCAGGAAGTACGGGGCATTAAACGTGGCATGGGCTGTCGTGGAGTATGTTAGAGGAAAGATAATCGGAAACCTCCAAGAAATAAGGGAAAGACATGAGGCATTCAGGCTGAGGGTAGATAACGAGATGAAGCCGAAAAACCTCTTCTCAGTCCCCTTAAGCTTGCACAGAAGCGTGAACTCAGCGGTGATATGCGTAAGTCCAAGCGATCTAGACTTCTTCGATCCTTCTTGGGCAAATCCTAATTCATTCAAGCACAACAAAAACTGGAGGAGCTTTCACCCTGGGGAAGCAGATTATCTCGCGGAAAAGGCGATACGGATTTATGGAGGGTATCCTTACCTTAGAGCCAGGTACAGAAGGAAGGAGCCAAGGGTCGAGGACATGATACGTAAGTGGTTGGGGGATCAGGATCATTGATCCTGATCCCTTTTCCCTCGTCTCCCAGTCCCCCTCCGGAAGGTTTTAGTTTTTTCCGCGGACGGTGTATTGATGGCCAAGCTCTGCCTTATATTTGGGAAGGAACTGCTCCTCTACTCCTTTGGACCGGGACACCCGATGAGATCAGACAGGCTAAGATACTTTTGGGAGGAAGTTGAGAGATGCGGTCTCTTGAGCAGCAAAGACATAGAGGTCTGTCCCCCTGTAATGGCTAAGAGAGAAGATCTCCTGCTCTTTCATGATGAGGAGTACGTGAGATTTGTAGAAGAGGCTTCAAAAAAGGGTGTTGGTGTTCTTGACTACGGAGACACGCCCGCCTTTCCTGGAGTATTCGAGGCTTCGTGCTACGTTGTGGGCTCAACCCTCCTAGGTCTGGATAAGGTAATGAGAGGTGAAGCTCTACATGCCTTTAATCCGATGGGAGGGCTTCATCACGCAAGGAGAAGATCTGCTGGTGGATTCTGCGTGTTCAATGATGCAGGAATTGCTATCGCAAAGGCTTTAGAGAACTACGGAGTAGAAAGGGTGCTCTACATAGATATCGACGCTCATCACGGGGATGGGGTTCTGTACGGTTTTTACGAGGATCCAAGGGTTTACATAGCCGATATACATGAGAGTGGGCGTTA
>QMVU01000062.1 GCA_003661265.1 Thermoproteota archaeon
TGACAACAGACCCTGAGGAGGAGGTGAACAGGGAATTCTTCAGGAGAAGGCTCCTCAGGGCGCTTGAATTCCGTAGGAAGCTTAAGCTGGGAAATTGCTTTAGGCTCTGTCATAGCGAGGCCGACATGCTCCCTGGCCTAATAGTGGATGTTTACTCGAACCTGGCAGTAGTTTCCTCTACCTCAATAGGGATGGACAGAATCCTGAACCAAATAGGCGAGATTCTAATGGAAATCCTTGATATAGAGGCTGTTTACGTGAGAAACGACGGGAGGACGAGGAAGGAGCTTAACCTCCCAGTCTGGAGGGGGAGGCTTGTGGGCAAGGCCCCTCAAACCACCTTGATAGAGGAGGGCGCGGCTAAGTTCAGGGTTGACGTCCTCAGGGGTCAAAAGACCGGTTTCTTCCTGGACCAGAGGGAGAACAGGTTAGCGGTAAATCAGATTGTCCCGGCTGGAGCAGATGTCCTAGACCTCTTCTCTTACACAGGGGGGTTTGGGATTCAAGCTGTTCTTGGCGGAGCCGGACACGTCGTCATGGTTGATGAATCCGAGTACGCGTGTGAGGAGGCAAAGAGGAACGCGGAGCTAAACGGAGTGCTCGATAGGGTGAGCGTCGTCAGGTCTTCTGTCAAGGATTGGACCGAATCAGCCATCAAGAGGGGGAGGAGGTTTGACCTGGTCATATCGGACCCTCCTGCCCTAATACCAAGCAAGGAGATGACGGGCATCGGGACGAAGACGTACTTCGCCGTTAACGTTGCAGCAATGAAGCTCGTTAAGGAAGATGGACTCCTCATGACTTTCAGCTGTAGCCACTTCATGACGAGGGCGAAGTTCAGGAAACTAGTAATGGATGCAGCCCAGAAAGCTGGGAGGAGGATTCAGTTCCTCGGAGGGGTTAGAGGTCAGGCCGGAGATCACCCGATAGACCCACTTCACCCGTGGACGGCATACCTTAAGGGCTACCTACTAAGGGTCTGGTGATCTTAAAATACGGGAGAGACCCTTAGCCTGAGCCCATCTCCGGATTGAGGAGCTTGGGAGGTGCTGGCACTGCCAAAGGCATTTGAGGACGCAATAGAGCTTGCTGAGGAGGCTGGTAAGAGGGCGCCGAAGCTCTTCGGCGTCCCATCAGGTGTCGAGGGCTTGGATGATCTTTTCTACAAGGTGGAGTTCACGGATGAGGGCGTTAGAAGGGTTCCGTTGGGGGGATACCCCTACAGAGCCGTTATGAACATAACAGGAGTCCCTGACACAGGGAAGAGCCTGATGGCAGAGCAGTTTGCGGTTAAGCAAGCTTCTCTCGGATATACGACTTGCTTCGTTACCGTAGAAAGTCCCTCTTCCTTCCTCGCCAGAGGGCTAATGCAGAGGTCTGCGGCCATGGGGATAGGCTGGGAATTCGTGAAGAGGAGAATCGTGATAATAGATGCGGCAAGCCATAAGGAGCTCAGGGAAGACCTCCCAACCCTTCTTGAAACAATCGCCTTTGCCATAAGGGAATATGATGTAAAGAGCGTTACCATAGACTCCATTACTGGGCTTTTTGAGGCAAGGGAAGTCCTGGCTAGGTCTGTTGTAAGGGAGGTCTTCAACTTCCTCAAGAGTTGGGGGCAAACGGCCATTCTCATATCCCAGAAGAGAAGCGGACACAGGGAGGAGAGCGCAGAAGCTGCTGGAGGATATGCTGTAAGTCACATTGTGGACGGAACAATCGTCTTAGGCAAGATCCTGGTGAGGAACAGGTGGGAGGAAAACCTTTACAATAAACCGATTGGGACGTTGATCAGGACAATAAGGATCGATGGGTGCAGGATGGTTGGACACGATACGTCCACTCACCTGCTGTTCATAACCGATGAAGGCCTGGTTAAGGTTGGTCCAAGGCTTGAGGAGCTGAGGGGGTGATCTAGTGGTCGAGGTAAGTCCTGTCAAGAGGGATCTGGACAAGGAGGTGCTCAGGATCTTCATGAAGAGCATAGAGCTCCTGGGAGGTCCCAGGAAGCTCATAAGGTACAGGAACCTGACCTGGCTCCCGAGCTTAATGGAGGCATGCTATGCTGTGGCGCTGAAGAACAGGTTTAAGACAGATGAGGAGATAGCGAGGGAGCTTGGCGTAACTAGGCAGACGGTGAGGAGGATCTTGGAGTCCAATTCCTTGGCCGTCATGAGGAAACTTAAGGGCGAGTACTCAGGAAGGTTCGACGAGCATATAGCTGGAGGGATAGCTAAGCTTGCCTGGAGGGAGATGAGGAGGGGCAGGGAGGACGTTGAATTCATGATAGATGCTTCCAGGAAGGTCCTTGAGGGGCTTGGAGGTCCTGTGTGGGCTATCTTGACCTTGATGAGGGTAAAGGGCCTGGACTTCCCCATCGAGGACCCCAGAGTCCTTGAGGAAAGGCTTAGGGGGATAAAGGTGGGGGGAGAAGATCTTGGGGAGGTGGCCAGGCTAATAGGCTACCCCGTGGAGAACCCAGCCGAACTCCTCAGCAAGATCTCGAGGAAGATAAAGGAAGTTGGGGGATATTACTGAAGCCCGTTTTAGACTCCTTCCAAGAAATCCCTCAGCTTCTTGTAACAATCCTCGGTCTTCTTGGATTGCAGCATTAAGCGGAAGTACTCAACCCCTCTTTGCATCTTCTTTGGGATCCCCAGGATTTCCCATATCTTCCCCTTAAGGAGGAGCGATTTCCTGAGCATTTCCCTCTTCAGCCTTGACTCAACCTCGAAAACACTCCTCTTATAGTAACCGAGCTCGACCCCCTCTATGAAGGCCTCGGTAAGCTCCGACTTGGGCGTTTCGAGGGGAAAGGCTCCCAAGCTAGCTAAAGCGTCTGGAGAAGATGATAGGAGGAGCTCGTAGAATTCAAACCTGGGAAAATTCTCGCTGGAGAAGTGTGATCTTGCTATGGCTTCGGCGTTCGGTAGCGGGTTCATCACATGGCACAGGAAGAAGACTTCAAGCTTCCTCAGGTCCTTCTCCCTAAGCTCACCGGCCATGTGGTAATCGGTCATCCAGGTTCCTTCCTCTCCCACTAAGTGGTTGGCAACGTGGGAGTTCGTCATGAAGCCCTGGTCCGCCTGGATCGTGCCGTGCATGATCCCGCAGTCATGGTGTAGCCTCAGGTTATAGCCGCAGGATGAACCAAGCCACCTGAGGTAATCCTTGCAGTCCTCCCTTCCAAGGAGTTCGTCCACCCCAGGAAAGCTGAAAGCGTAAAGCACCTCGTCAACCCTCACGTCAGTTGGTTCGAGGCAGAAGAGGCAGGCTGCCTCAACCTTCCTCGACTCCCTAGAAAATCTTTCCATCAAGAGCTCCCTGCTCGTCCTGTTAAGGTAAGAGAAGAGCTCCTTCCTGTTCTTAAGCTCTATCACGAAGACGTTTTCGTATATGCCCATTCCTATGGGTTCCGTTGATGGAAGTTCCATCTCCTTTGCCCTTCTCATCCACCTTAGCTCGTTCTCCGCCTCCTTTACCGTAGAAAAACCCCATATGAGCCTCCCGGAGCCTATGTTCGCCTCGCTCAGGAAGTAGGAGAAGAGCTTCCCGTCCCTATAGAAGGGCCGGGAGATGCCGAAGGGTATGCCTATCGCCTTTGCCTTGAACCAGAGACCTCCCTCCGGAAGGATGATCGACCTGTTTCCACTTATGTAGGCTGAAGAGGGTTCGCCCTCCATGTCGCACAGCACTGGTAGCTCTCCCCTGCCAAAGGGGTACTTCTGTGGGTTGAGGAGGAGGGTCTCGCCCTCTACCCTGAAGTACTCCGTCCTCCCCCTGAGCCTCAGGATTATCTCCTCGAATTCCATCAAGCTCCCCTCTCACGAAATATGGGTATCTCGGTCGTCTCCTTTGCTGTCTTGAAGACCATGCAAGTTAGGGTCTTCTCTATCCCCTCAACCTTTCTGAGCTTGTCCACAACGAATTCTCCGACTTCATCGACGTCCTTGGCTTTTACCTTTATCAAGAGGTCCCAGTTCCCCGAAATTATGTGAACCTCCTGAACTTCTGGGAAGAGGGCTATTTTCTCAGCTATCTCCACCTGAGAGAGCGGCTCCTTTGATCCAGGAACCCTGTATGCGACGGATGCTAGGATAAAGGCGGTCGTTCCCCTCCCAAGCTCCTTGGCGTTCAGTATCGCCCTGTAGCCGAGTATTACCTTTAACTTCTCCATCCTCCTTATCTTTGCGTAAACTGTGCTTATTGGACTCTTAATTTTCTCAGCTATCTCCTTGGCTGATAAACGGCAATTCTTCTGGAGTATCCTTAGTATCTCCACGTCCTTAGAATCGAGTTTCACATTGAAATTGTTACAACATTGACATATAATTCTTGGGATTGTTCTAAGGCAATGCCGTCTTAGGAGCTCACTGAAGGTGCTGACAGCCTCTTCTCCCTTTTTTATTTTATTATATACATGTTGAACCACATGACCCATGTTGGTTGCCATAAGGGAACTCTTAGAAAAGCCCCTTAAACCCGGAGAGATTGTAGAGATAAAGGCCGTAATATCTGAACTCATACCGGTTTTCTCCTTTGGGAACAAGAGATATGAAAGGATGATAATCTCAGATAACACTGGTAAGATAACAGTCCTTCTCCCCTCCTCGCCAAAGTACTTCCTCCCAGGGGATACGGTGAGGCTGAAGGGAAGGCTTAGACCTTGTCCTTACATGCCAAGCGAGAAGTGCATCGAAACTAACGCCGAAGACGTCGAAATACTGGAGCCGAAGTGGATAAGGCCTCAGGACAGGATGAACCTTGACGATCTCGGGCCCTTCACCCTCTTCTCCTTCCTAGCTGTAACAACGCTTGACGAGGAGATGATGGGTCCCATACTAAAGACCAGGCTTGAGCCCACCAAGATATACGAGGAGGTGAGGAAGAGGGTCGAGAGGGGGGAGAATCCCGGGAAGTTCATAGAGCTAATTGAGGCTATGGCCCTCTACAGCGTTTTCTTCAGATCTCTCAAGGCAGCTGAGGTAGCCCAGAACTCAGTCATAATGGTAAAGGGGTTAAACATAGGTATGGAGCACAAAGCCAGGCTGGAGCTAGTCGAGAAGTTCCTGAGGACCCTAGTTGACATAGAGGGCTTCAGACCCTACATAACCGGGCCCATCAAGGGGCTGGTCGAGACCTATCCTATAGCCAGCGTGGAGGAGCTGGAAGGCCTGGGTAAGCTGGGTGAGATCGGAATTGAGGTTGCGAAGAGCCTTAGGGGAGAGGGGGACCTTAAGTTCGTGATAGTTCAGCTTGGAGGCGTTTCTGAGGGGATAGAGAAGGTGAGGAAGGTCATAGAGATGGCGGCTGGCGTTGGAGGGGCCTCGCTGCTTAGCTCGACTATAGACGCTACGCTGCAGAACTTCGAGGAAGTAATGGAGAAGATGGAGGAGGTTCCGAATAGGAAGGAGAGGACCCTGCTCTACATTGAGGGCCTTGAGATACTGGCCCCGAGCAACCTGTTCATATCAACCTACGTGAAGAGTCCAGACATAGCCTTAAGGGTCAGGATGAAGAGCATCAACCTTCTATCTAGGATCCTGAAGAACCCAAACGTTGTTCTAGTTGGATTAACTCCCTCAGTCGCTCTTGTAGCCAAAGAGGTCGTAGAAAAAGCGGATAAGGTTCTTGGTGAGGAGAAGAAGGTTAAGAAAGGAGGTGAGTACCTCCCCTACACGGTGTAGGGGAGAAGGGACTTATGGATGGGCTGGAGTATTGGAGCTGGGACAGGTGTTGCTCTAAGATAAGGGGACTTAGAGGTAGGCTCGGTTTTGAAAACTCTGAGAAAATAGAGTTCCTAAAGCTGAGCCTCTCCCTCAGGGACGGATCAATATCGGATGAACTCATCAAGGGAAGGAAGTTAAGCCCTTACGAAATTAAGGGGATTTACTGCATTCTTTATGGATATGCGGACTCAAGCCCACTTAGGGAAACAAACAAGCTCATCTCCTTCAGGCAGGTTCCAGGAGGAAGGTTTTACTACGAGCCTTTCGCCCAAAGAGTGCTAAGACCTTTGGAAAGAGCCTTTGGGCCGAATCCAGAACTTCTAGTTGAGGCCGGGAAGGTGTTAGGAGGTGTTAAGTCTGGATACGGCGACTTCTCAGTGAAGATTTACTCCCTTCCCCTCGTCCCACTGACGGTCGTCCTTTACGCTGGAGACGAGGAGTTCCCTCCGTCTGCAAACATCCTCTACGATTCCTCCGTGATAGACCTCCTCTCAACTGAGAGGATAGTTATGCTAAGTGAGCTGACGGTTTCTAGGCTGAGACACGCCCTTGGATTTATTAGGAGGGATTAGGGAACCTCTATCGTGGTTTCCCTCTTCGGCCCAACCCCCACTATCTTCACCGGAACTGAAAGCTGTTCCTCGATGAACTCAATGTACTCCCTCGCCTTCCTCGGGAGGGCATCGTATCCCTGCTTAGCTATCCTCTCCCAGCCTCCAGCTCCAACCTCTTCCCATCCATCAAGCTCCTCGTACACCGGCTTGCACCTCTCGAGTTCCTCAACGAAGGGCGTCATGATCTCCCTTTCCTCACCATCAACCTCGTAGGCCACACAAACCCTTATTGGGTCAATCCCTTCAAGCACGTCTAGCTTCCTTAGAGCAATTTCAGATATACCGTTTATCATCAGGGAGTACCTCAGCATCGGTAGGTCAAGCCAGCCGCACCTCCTCGGTCTGCCCGTCGTTGTACCGTATTCCCCTCCCTTCTCCCTTATCCTATCTCCGAGCTCACCGAAAATCTCGGTTACGAAGGGCCCTGCCCCAACCCTTGTGGTGTAGGCCTTGCAGACCCCAATAACCTTGCTTATCTTCGTTGGTCCAACCCCAGCTCCAACGCAGGCCCCTCCTGCAATTGGATTCGAGGACGTGACGTAGGGATACGTTCCATGATCCACATCCAGAAGGGTTCCCTGGGCTCCCTCGAAGATCACAGTTTTCCCCTCGTCAAGGGCCTCGTTAACCAGCAA
>QMVU01000063.1 GCA_003661265.1 Thermoproteota archaeon
CAAGCTGTCCTGCCAGTTGCTTTATTTGCCGGTAAGGAGTCGATAATTGAACTCAGAGGAGGTACAGACGTGAAGTTTGCACCTCCAATAGATTACATGAAGAATGTATTCGTTAAAAACCTGAAATTTATAGGAGTTGAGGACGTGGAAATAAGTGTGAGAAGGAGAGGACACTATCCTAGGGGTGGAGGGCTTGTATCTCTAAAAGTAAGACCAATTGACAAATTGTCTACGCTTAATAAAGAGTTAAGAGGCCCTGTTTCCAAGATATCCGGTATAGCGCATGCTGTAAAGTTACCGAAGCATGTTGTCGAGCGCATCGTCTTATCTACGAAGGAAACTCTTCAGCAACACGGATACAAGGACATTGAGATAGCTAAGGAATGGTCCTCTAACAATCACTTAGGTCCAGGAGCAGGGATTACTGTATTTGCTGATGCCGGCACAATATTGGGAGCTGATTCCCTTGGAGAGAAGGGGAAGCCAAGCGAGCAAGTCGGTGAAGAAGCTGCAAGAAGATTGATTCAAGAATTAGAAACGGAAATGGCCTTTGATAAGCACATGGGGGATATGATAGTTCCATACTTAGCCTTAGCCCAAGGACAGTCCCTTATAGGGGTAAGCAAATATACCCTTCACCTAGAATCTAATCTCTGGCTGACTAACCGCATACTGGGAGCAGATTATGAAGTCAGCAAGAGTAAAGAAGGATCTGCTAGAGTTTCTATTAGGGGCGTCGGAATCTGAGGGATTTGCCTTGTATAACGATGAGGTTGAAAGAGGAATACAACGCTTAGCCCAGAAGACTGGGCTTAGTCCAGAGGAAATAAGGTCCATGATTACAAAAAAGATGGAGGAAATGCAGGGCCTGCTAAAACCAGATGGAGCACTTTACATCGTTGCAGCAGAGCTAGGAGCCGAGATAGGACCTTCATTTGAGGAGGAAGGAGCAGAAATTACTATAGACAAACTTGTTCCGGGCATGCGACATGTTCACATTAAGGGAAGGATAGTCAGGATGTACGGCCCAATTCAATACAGGAGAAGGGATGGAACTGAGGGAGAAAGGGCTGAATTCAAACTTTCCGATGGAACTGGGGTTGTAGATGTTGTGATTTGGAGCAAGAGCCTTATTAGCATGATAAAAGAGGGGAAGATAAAGGAAGGAGATGTAATCGAGATTGACGGGGCTAGAACGTCCCTACGCTTAGGGAGGCTAGCTCTAAATCTGGATTCATCGGGTAGTATGATTAAAGTCGTTGAAGGAACCTTTCCCGAATTTCCCGAACCTGAATTTGAGGTCTTTGAGGTTTCGGATCTGGGCCCAGATTTTAATGAGGTTGATGTTCGCGGAGTAGTTTCCAGAATTTTCCCGGTGAGAGAATTCACCAGAGAAGATGGAACGAAAGGGTTCATGAGCGGCCTTATACTTAAGGATAGAAACACAGACGATGAGATCAGAGCAGTATTATGGGGGGCTGCCTCAGAGTTGATAAATGACTTGAATGTGGGTGATTTATTGCTCATTAAGGCTGCAAGGGTAAAGCCCAGCAGAGATGGATGGATCGAACTTCATCTGGATACGAGAAGCAAGATAATTGTAGAAAAGAGGTCTGCAGAAGCAGCCTTTCTTCCAGATGAGATAGTCGGAAGAATACTGTATGCATTCCGACCGGTCCGCTATAAGTCTAGGGATGGGATGGTGACTTCTAGGGATTGTATTATAGAAGTTGATGGGAAATTGAGGCTTTGTAGGTTGTGGGAGCCCAGATCTCAGGAGATTGACGGGGTGAGACTACCAGCACTAGTGAAGCTTGAGCACCCATATGTGAGGAGGGAGGGGTTCAGAGAGATCATTAACGTTGGAAAGCTAGGAAAATGCCTAATTTTGGAGGAGAATTATGGAGAAATCCCCAAAGACATGGAGAGAATAGCAAGAAAGATAAAATATCCAAGAGTGTGGCTAGATGAGTCCGGAGAGGGGTTCAGAGAGGTCAGAGGAACGGTAATTAGAGTTGACCCCTCTGCTTCCATCTCATGGTGGTGTAAAAAATGTAGACAACGAGTTTCAAAGGAATTCGGGAGGTTTATCTGTGAGAATTGTGGAGAGGTGAAGGAAGCCGAGCCAGTTCTAGCTTTCTCGATCTATATAGATGATAGTACGGGTGTGCTGAGGGCTTCCTTCTTCAGAGAAGTTGCTGAGAGAGTGATAGGCAAGAACGTTCAGGAAATCTTAGAGGAGATAGAGGAGAAAGGTTATGAGGAGGACACTTACATGCTAGAGGAGCTTGAATCAAAGCTGCTGGGTAAATCCGTGATACTAAGAGGGAGGATCTCCTACGTGGAAGAGAGAGGTATGTGGAGAATGGTAGTAGATGAAATGGAGTTTGCTAAGCCCTTAGAGGAGGCTGCCTTATTGGAGAACGATCTAGAAACCAAGTACTTAATGGAAATTAGGAAAAGGCTGTCTTCTTAAGGTATGGTTCTGGTTGGGGTTCTCGGAAAACCTATCGCGTCTCTAATATGTCTTATTCCAGCAATCCACGCAACAGTTCTCTCTACGCCTAAGCCAAATCCCGAGTGGGGTACAGTGCCATATCTCCTCAAATCCAAGTACCAGGTGTATTTCTTAGGATCTAAACCAAACTCTCTTATCCTCTCCAGGAGCAGATTATAATCGTGGATCCTTTGACCTCCCCCTACGATCTCCCCCTTACCTTCAGGCGCAAGCAAGTCGGCGCATAGCAAAACCTCTGGTCTCTTTGGATCTGGCATGTGATAAAAAGCTCTGGCTTGTCTAGGATACCTGTGAACGAAGAATGGGGTCTCGAATTCCATGGATATCATTCTCTCTGAAGGCGTATCAAGATCATCCCCCCAGCTAAGCTTTGATCCCTTTCTCTGCGCTATCTCAAGAGCTTCATCGTATGATATTCTTGGAAATCTTCCATCAGGAGGTTCAAATCTCCTCTTTAAGTATTCTAACTCCTCATATCTTCGTTCTACAACTTTTTCAGTTACATATTTAACCAAGGACTCGACGACGTCCATCATATCGTTGAGGTCTGCCCATGCCATCTCGGCCTCGGTATGCCAGAACTCAGTCAGGTGACGCCAGGTTCTAGACTTCTCAGCCCTGAAGCTCGGCTGTATTGTGTAGACCTTTTCGAACGCTGTAATAAATGCTTCCAAGTATAGCTGGGAACTTTGAGTCAAATATACCTTCTTTCCAAAGTAGTTTAACTCAAATAGCGTTGCCCCACCTTCAACGACTTGCTCTATTATGGTTGGGGCCTCGGTCTCTATGAAGCCGTTCTTGTTAAACCACTCGTGCATTGCCCTAATTGCTTCAGCTCTTATTTTGAGGATTGCTTGGAGTCTTCTGTTCCTTAAGTAAAGGTGCCTGTGATCCAAGAGAAACTCAGGTCCTTCCTTTCCCTTAATTGGGAAATCATCCGATAGTCCCACGATTTCCAAGTCCTGTAGAACTAATTCGATCCCTCCTGGTGCCCTGGGATCCTTTCTAACGATCCCTTTTGCCCTTACAGAGGATTCTATCCCCACCATTTTCGCAGCTTGAAATGTTGTCTCATTGCACTCTCCTTCCTTTGCGACCATTTGAAGAATGCCGGTGGAGTCCCTTAATACTATGAATTGCACGGATCCCAGATCCCTCTTTCTGTAAACCCACCCAGCAACAACAACCTGCTGACCCTGAAGCTTTTCAGATATCTCGGAGATGTAGTGAGTCTTTCCGAACTTCAACTTAATCCCTCTTCAGTTCAACTTGACATCGAGCTCTAATGGACCTCAGATAGGGATTTAATTTTTCAGTAAAAATTCATTTCTTGATAGGAGGATTAAAGGATGCAGAGTTTCAGAGATATCCTCAGGATCTTGAAACAAAAGGGTTTCCTGCTCAGCATCACAGAACCGAGGTCTGTGACATATGAAATAGCTAGAGAACTAAAGGCGATGGATGGGAAAAAAGCAATACTGTTTGATAAGCCCATTTTAAGTGATGGAAGACCAAGCTCGATGAAAGTTGCCGGTGGGGTTTGCAGTAACATAAGGTTTATTCTAGAAGTTTTGGGACTAAGTACCCGCAAAGAACTGAGAGGACTTCTTAGAAAGGCCATAGATAATCCAATACCTCCTATAGAATTGGAAAATGCGCCAGTGAAAGAGGTTGGGCTAGAGGAATTCGATTTGAGGAAGGATCTACCGATACTGAAGCACTACGCTGGCGAACCAGGGCCTTACATTACCACGGGGATAGTGATAGTTAGGGACGATAAAGGGAGGTTCTCAGCATCTTATCATCGAATGATGCCTATCGCTGAAAACAGATTGGTTCTAAGGGCTGTAGAAGGAAGAAAGCTTCATAAACTGATAACAATGGCGGAGAGAGGAGGAAAGGAGCTTGATGTGGCTGTGGCTATAGGCGTGGGTATGCACATACTTATAGCAGGTGCTACACCAGCGGAGGACAGAGATAAGCTCGGTATTGCAGGAGCAATTTTGGGAAAACCCGTAGAACTTACTGATTGCGATACCGTTGAAGCAAAGATGCCAGCTAATGCAGAAATAGTTCTGGAGGGTAGAATCCTTCCTGGAGTTAGAGAAGCGGAAGGCCCATTCTATGAAATCCTCGGAAAGGATATCATCCGTAAACAACCAGTTCTAGAAGTTTCAAAGATATGGATGAGGAGAGATGCAATCTACCAGGCGCTTCTCCCTGCAGGCAAGGAGCATGAGATACTCATGGGACTCCCGGTTGAGGCTTTGCTGGAAAGATCTGTGTCGAAGGTAGCTGAGGTCAAGGACCTATGCATGACTCCAGCAGGAGGAATGTGGGTTGAGGTCGCCATCAGCATAAGAAAAGAAAAGGAAGGACAACCAATGCTAGTTGCTCTAAACGCGATAGTGACTCACAAGAGCTTGAAGAGAGTCATAATCGTGGACGAAGATGTTGATGTAGAAAACTATGAAGAAGTAATGAAAGCAGTAGTTCAAAGGGCTGATCCATCGAGAGATTATGTAGTAATTCCAAACATTTGGGGATCTAGCTTAGATCACAGCAATGTAAGGTTCTTAGAAGTTAAGGGGGAGAGCCTACCTATAAGGTTCCCTCAATCGAAAATTATAATAGACGCCACCATAAAAGGACCAAAAGAATTATTCGAAAGGCCAGAAATACCTCAAGCTGTAAATTGGAGGAATGAAAGTGGCGAACAAGGTTGTAACCGGTATGCTAAAGACGAACGTCCATGATCACTGGCTCTATAAAGTGAGAATGCAGGAGCTTGAAAACTTGCTTCTAGCATTAGGTTACAGCCCAGTTTATAGGGTAATTCAGACCAGAAAGACACCTACTACCGCGTATCTCTTTGGACCAGGGAAGGTTGAAGAAATAAAAAGGAAGATTGAGATGTACGATGCCGAACTCTTCGCCGTTTACAACATCCTCACCAGCAAACAAAAGTGGAACCTGGAGAGAGCATTAGGTGTAGAGGTCTTAGATAGATATGAAGTAACCCTGAAAATCTTCGAGCAGGAGGCCAAGGATGTCCTCTCAAATCTCCAGATAAAACTTGCAATTCTGCAAAAATCGTTTCCTTATATAAAATACAAAGCCTCGTTAAGGTACAAGAGGATGAGGGCCGGTTTCAGGGGGGGAGGAGAGTACGCATATCACAAAGTCCTAAGGGCCGTTCAAAAGAGGATAAAGAAGACTAGAACTAAGATAGAAAGGCTGATGGAGTTAAAGGAGGAGAGAATCCTCAAGAGGAAGGAGGAAGGAAGCATAGTCGTTCTCTCTGGCTACTACAATGCCGGTAAAACCTCTTTATTTAACGCCCTAACCGGTTTGGACAAGCCAGTAAGCGATGCCCCTTTTACGACGCTCTCCAGCAAATACTCATCTATCATGGAGGGAAGGGTGTTCTTGGTTGATACCATAGGGTTCGTGATAGACCTAGACCCTAGGCTATTCCACTCCTTCAAGCTCAACCTGTTGGATCTGAAGTATGCAGATGCCATAGTACTTGTTCTGGATATTTCTGAGAAAATAGAACTAATAAAGCTGAAGTTGAGAGAGGGACTTTCCTTAATAAGAAGCCTCAGAGGCGAGACAAATTCCGTCTTTTTGGCGCTTAATAAGATAGATAGGCTGGATGAAGATGAGTTATCTAGTAGGATTGAAAGTATAAGGGAAGATTTAGGAGATATGCCCTACACCAAGGTTTCAGCTCTGACAGGAGAGGGCCTGGATGATCTTCTTAAGAAATTAGATAAGTTTCTAATGGTTACAAAAGGTGAAACGCTAGTCTTTGAAGAGTTATGAGGTAGCCTGAACTATATGAACCTATCTCGGTAGTGCAGGAGTACATCTGCAGTTGCCCAAATAAGTTCAAGCTCTTCTGCTATAGAGGATTTTTATAAAGGAGAACTCTAGACGTTTTTGAGAAAGGAGAGAAGAAATCTCGTTCTTATCCATCTGATTCATCGATTCGTTGATTTACGCTTCCTTGGCTCTTCAGTTTTCTTAGTTAAAGTATTAACGTGGAAGAAGGACAGCCTCGTCAAAGCATAGGGGATCAGGCGATCTAGACTGGTCAATGATAGTTTAGTGCAATACCGTCCTAAGGCTGAGGGATTTAATATTAGATAAATTTTTAACTGTTCCAAAAAATGAACATGTATCGAAAATCGAACAGTCATGAAAGTAACATTCTGGGGTAGCACCTTATGAATTGAAATGAAGAG
>QMVU01000064.1 GCA_003661265.1 Thermoproteota archaeon
CATCGAATATATGATGGGTCACAAGTTTAGCACGTACCACGACGCTCGGATGAAGGGAATAGAGTTCCTTAGGGGAGTATACGATTCAGCAAACCTTCGAATATTCCTCAAACCTAAGGCAACCCTTGAGGGCATATTGAAGGAGATAATAAGGGCAAGGGGAGAGGATCTTGCAAAGTACCTCAAGGAGCAGATAATGGCTGGAAAGGCCATGCTCAACAGAAGAAGATAAGACAGAGATATACGCTAGAGCAATATGGGAGATGCCATAGAGAGAACAGATGGCTAACGCCTATCTAATCTCTCCGCCTGCCAAAGCGTTTAATAACAGATATGTCATTTAAGCAAGGACAAGGTATGAAAGGCCCTCTGCTCACATTATTCTTGATTTTGCTCGTTATAGGAAATATAGGAGAGGTTGAAGCCCAGGAGGAGGGGGGTGAGTTCACTTATCTCTTCACAGTACATGAAAACGGATGGATAGACATATTCGTCAATTTTACATCAAAAGAGGCAGGGCATGCCTGGCTACTCGTACCGAAGTTCCACGAGTATGAAAGTAAGCTCGTTGGAATACTTAACAGCTCCATCCATAATTCTACCTACTATTTCTACTACAACTTTACATTTGATTTTGGTCCTAACGCATACTTAGAAATAAATTGGAGTTACAGGTTTGGCGCCCTAATAGTTGAGCCCAAAGGTGTGTTCTTTTCAACAGCAATAGGATACTGTCCTGCTTATCATGCAAGAATAATCGTTAACCTGTCTGCCAACTATCAAATAGAGAACGTCTTCTTGTCCACAGAAAAGGAGATTCAGGAGAATAAGTTCCGTCAAGAGATGGTGATCGATGATAGAAGAATCATCTTGTTCGATTCTGATGACTATAGAGGTCATCTAGTCAGGGTCTTAATTTCATTTGACGTTCCGGCTGCTGAGTTTGTTGAGATCTCTGAGGGCAGCCTTACAATTAAGTGTCCAAGCAGATACATTGACATAGCAGAAAACATAACGTCAGCTTACAGGAAGTTTATTCAAAGGGTTATGGACATCACGAACCAGCCGGAAATGAACATAACCTTAGAACTCTTTGTCCCGGAGAACGTCGAAGAGTTGTATACGTTGGGATACACCCGACTAACTGAGAAGATTAAAGCAGAGGAGAGGTTCGAACCACAAAGAGTTTACATCAACATGATAGTAATTCGAATGCCCGAGGGTACGTTGGAGGAAACCTTGCTTCACGAGATCTTCCATCAATACATGGGTCAGGCCGGTTTGTCAACCGAACTTCGTTGGGCTCATGAAGGTATGGCAAACTACTTGGCTATCAAGCTACTTGAGGAAGGAGGTGTGAAGCTAGGTCTAAATGAGATAGAGGAGGCGAAAGAGGTAGGAAAACAAATTGATGACTTCAGCTTTCTGCTTGAATGGCGCGGTGGTGGGCCCCCACCAGATCCAAGACCCTACTATACCGCCAGTCTTTACATAATCTGCTCATTGGGAGAGAGATACGGTGGAACAAGCTTGTTTGATAAGTTCTTCGAAATAGTTACGGAAGAGAGCGTGGAAGTAGATTCCATGGACCTCTTCGTCTTATATCTAAGTCAAGCAGCAGGAGAAGATCTAACCCCAATATTTAGAGAATGGGGCTTTGATATTAGACCCTCAATCGAGAGTAGAATACTGGCAGTGAAAACAAAAGTGGATAGTGGTAGCAGGTACAACCCATTTAACTGGATAGCTCGAGTACAGATAAGAAGGGCTAAGAGCCTATTTAAGGAGGGTAAAGTTAATGAAGCCATGAAATACGTCGAGGATGCTGAGTTCTTACTCATGTTCGGTCCGATCTTCACAGCCGTCATCTTAGCCCTGGTCACAGGCGTAATTGCCAGTCAGCTTGTGAAGGGATTTGCTAAGAGGTCAATAGGAGCCCCATTGGAGACGGAAATTGAACAACTAGATTAATTGATGAATTAGAAGAAAATTTTACCGATAGCCTCCAACTTTTGTAATATTTCCCATTGCTCATCCACCATCCCCCTTATTTTCTCTATGTCCTCGGGAGTCAAGTTCCTGAATCTCCCTTGAAGTTTCAGGTATTCCTCAACTGGAATTCTCCTTGGTTTTAATGTCAAACGAAGTTTTCCTTTCTCTATCTCATATAGAGGCCATACATAGGAATCTACGGCTAATTTTCCTATTTTTACAGTTTTTTCCATCGGAAACCTCCATCCTGGTGGGCACGGTGTAAGTATATGTATGTATTTGGGACCTTCTATCCTCTTGGCCTTCTTGACCTTGTTGGCCAAGTCTAGGGGGTAGCCTATACTGGCTGTAGCAACATAAGGAGCTCCGTGCGACGCCACGATAAATGGCATATTCTTCTTAATGCCTATCTTTCCCTTAGGAGTGGTTGTCGTCCATGCGCCAAAGGGAGTAGAGCCGGATTTCTGGATACCAGTGTTCATATATGCTTCGTTGTCGTAGCAAATGTAAATCAAGTTATGATTCCTTTCAAAAGCTCCTGAAAGAGCTTGTATCCCTATATCTACGGTTCCTCCATCACCAGCCCATACGACCACTTGTATGTCTTCTCTTCCTAACGCCTTTAATCCCTCCACGGCACCAGATGCTGCTGCAGCAGCAGCCATGAAGGCCACATTGTATACTGGAACATTAAAAGCGCTCTTTGGGTAGGGAGCTTGGATGACGCTCGTGCAACAGGCAGGTATGAAGTATATAGTGTTTTTCCCCAGGACTTTCGAGACTATTCTAAAAGCTATTGCTAGCCCACATCCTGGGCATGCTGCGGAGCCAGGTAAGAGATATTTACCCGCCTTTCTGAGATCGGTTATCTTTACTACCATTTTTCAAACCTCCTCATTTTATACCACAAAATCAGCGGCGTCTTTCCTTCCTCTATCAAGGAAATCCCCCTTGAAACCATGTTCTCGATGTCAGCGTAGGTTATATCGCGACCACCTAGCCCAGTTACATAAGCTACAACGGGCGTATCTATATTGAAGGAGTGCAGGACCGCTCTAACGTCCTCAGATATTGGTCCAGAGAGCCCAAAGGAGATGCTTCTATCTAGGACTATTGCCCCCTTTCTTCCTTTTAGCTCTCTTATGATGGTATTTGAGGGAAAAGGACGGTACAATCTTATTTTTAGGAGTCCTACTTTCTTTCCGTTTTTCCTCATCTCATCTACCGCGACTTCTGCTTCAGAGGCTATTGTTCCAGCAGTAATAATAAGATACTCTGCGTCCTCTGCCCCATATTCCTCGATAGCTCCTCCATGTTTTAGGTCAAAGAGTTCTCCGTACTCCTTGCTGTACTTTTCAAATAGTTCAAGGGCTTTTTCCATGGATCTATGTATGGACCACCTCATCTCTTGATAAGGTTGGTTCGGGAGCACCAATGCACCAAAGGAGATGGGATTGGATGGATCCAACTTCCAATGGGGTGGATCATAAGGAGGCAGAAATTCGTCGATCTTATCCTGGGGAGGGAGGTAAACTGGCATATAAGTATGGCTTAACACAAATCCGTCAAGACAGACCATAAATGGAAGGAGAACTTCTGGATGCTCAGCAACTTTATAGAGGGTTATTACAGTATCTAAAGCCTCTTGATTTGATGAGACAAACGAAATTATCCAGCCAGTATCCCTTTGAGAGATTGCATCCTGATGATCTGCGTGTATGTTCCAGGGAGGACCTACGGCTCTATTTACCACTGCCATGCCGACTGGTGTTCTAGAGCCAGCAGCCCAATGAAGCATTTCATGCATTAAAAGTAATCCTTGACTTGCCGTTGCAGTAAAAACCCTCGCACCAACGGCAGAAGCTCCTATGGCAGCCGCCATTGCACTGTGTTCGCTCTCAACCCTTATCATCCTAGCATTCATCTCTCCAGAAGCTATTAGCTCGGAAATAAGCTCTACTATAGTCGTTTGAGGAGTTATAGGATAAGCAGGAACTACCTGGACCCTAGCTAGTTTTGCAGCGTAGGATACTGCATGATTTCCCGTTAGTATCTTCCACTCACCAGCTTCTCTGGTTTTTTCATCCTTTCTGGTGATCACCTTCATCCCTCCTCCTTAACAAGAGAAATAGCTCCTGTGGGGCAGTTATCTGAGCAGACACCGCAGCCCTTACAATACGTGTAATCTATCTCCGGATATCCATCCTTTCCCTCTTCAATGGATTCTTCAGGACAGACAAGCCAGCATATGAAGCATTTCTTACATTTATTCGTGTTTATAATGGGTTTGAAAACCCTCCACAAACCAGTTCTTCCTGCAGACCCCTCTGAAGGATGAGAGATTGGAACAATGACAGGAACCTTTTCTTGCGTCACGTCTGCCAGCGTAAACACCCGAGTACTTACTCCAAAGAAAGCAATTAATATTTTTGACTGATCTTACAAAAACAAAAAGAGAGAAGAGGAGCGAGGGCTCCAGCGCGGAGTTGTGTTCTTATTCACCTCTTCTAACGGGCTTAGGTTCCTCCCTGACGATGATCGTTCTATCATCGAAAGTCAGTTCGAGTACCTCTTCAGAGAGGGTACCCGGCTTTACTGCAACTTCTATGGGGTCTTCATCCCTCATTGGGTAGAATATACGCCATACAGCTGCTTTAAGGCCTGGATTTCGCTCCTCTAGAAATTCTAGAATCCTATCTGTCATAGGAACCCCAACACGACCGGCTGACATAACGTTTCACCTCGTTTTATGGGCTAAGGTTTGGAGCCCATTTTTCACCTCGGAAAGTAATTTAAAACTTTACCACTGGGAGGGGTATCCAGTCCGAATAAGGGAGAGGTCGCTAGGAGCCCTATTCTTTTCTAATCTCAAGAGAAGTGTAGGATACTTAAAATATAGGAATTTTGAATAACTTCAAAGGCGTTTTAAAGGTGAATAGAGGATATGGGAATTAAAGCTCCCAGAAGATCTTCTCGCATGTTTGGCGGCATAAACTCCTCGTTCGAAGAAGCTAAATTCGTGATCATCCCAGTGCCTTATGATTCATCGACAACCTGGCTTCCAGGAGCAAGATTTGGTCCTTCTGAAGTAATAGATGCGTCCAGATACCTTGAGCCATATGATATTGAGCTAGGAGCTACTTTTGGAAACATTTGGACTATGGAGGAAATAGAACCTGTTAGAGCATCTGCAAAAAAGACGATAGGAAGAGTGAAGGGCGCTGTTGAATGGGTTCTTTCCGAGAAAAAGTTTCCAATCTTATTAGGAGGAGATCACTCGATAACTGTAGGAAGCGTAAAAGCCTTCAAGCAGAGGTATGAAGACCTCCTTTGCCTTTTCTTTGATGCTCATGCAGATCTTTATGATGAATATGAGGGCAGCAAGTATAGTCATGCCTGTACAGCAAGGAGATGTTATGAGCTCGGGGCGAAGATAGTTGCCTTTGGAGTTAGATCACTGGGAGCCGAGGAAGTTGATTTTGTCGGTAAAAAAGAGGACATAACCATTGTATCAGCTTTGGAAGCAAGAAGCCACCCAGAAGAGGCGTTAAGTAAAGCTTTAAGTAGGTTTCCAGAACTTCCTGTTTATTTAAGCTTTGACGTAGACTTTCTGGATCCTTCAATAATGCCATGCACTGGAACACCCGAGCCAGGAGGTTTTGATTGGTATACCACCACAAGGCTGCTCAAGAAGGTTATATCTTCAAGGAGAATTGTGGGAATGGATTTTGTCGAGTTCAGTCCTGTGGTAAATAGGAAAGATGCTGCTTATCTCTTAGCTAAGCTGATTTACAAATCAATCGGATATCTAACATTATTTCAGATCCAGTAGTACGCACAACTCGCATAGTCTGGTTAGAATCTCCATGATTTTAGGTTAAGATCTGCTCTACTGCTTTAATCCATAAACCTCGTCTATCCAAGCCCTGCCCAAGGTAGTCCCTAACCTCAATATCGTTTTGATTAATGCATAGGAGGGGATCACCGAAACGAAAATATGGATCGCGTTGAATACGGCAGTTAACAACAAAGTCCAAAAGAGGGCTGAGAAATCGTTGCTGACCTCAAGTCCTATAGCTTCAAGGCATACCTTTGCAAAGGACATCCACTCTGGGAAGAACACGTAGAGAACGAGGAAATTGGCTATGGACATGGCTATTATTCTCAGAATCCCCCCAAAAAGCATACCAATAGCCATGAACGACTTCAGAGATGGATTCCCTGGTAGCCTACGCCTAAGAGCTACGCCTCCCCAGAAGCCCAAAATAGTAGAAGTTACTGCAGCATACTTTAGAAATGGTCCTAAAATAAATCCAGCTCTGAAGGTCAGGATTAGCCAGTGAACCGTTGAAGTGACCATTCCGCCGAGGGGACCCATGATCATGAACGCTAGGACGTCAGGTATTTCTGCCAGGTCAAACTTAAGGTAAGGGAGAAGTGGAAAGGGGATTTCAGCCTTTATCAAGGATAACATACCAGCCATCGCGCCGAAAACTGCTACTTTGGCAGTAAATACGCTCTTATTCTCCATATCTGTCGCCTCTTCATTTCAATTCATAAGGTGCTACCCCAGAATGTTACTTTCATGACTGTTCGATTTTCGATACATGTTCATTTTTTGGAACAGTTAAAAATTTATCTAATATTAAATCCCTCAGCCTTA